>JASFHC010000091.1:0-7814 GCA_050123435.1 Desulfobacterales bacterium | reverse complement strand
ATTTTGTCTGTCGAGAATTTTTCTAAGGGAGGGGTTCTTTATCAGCGCATCAATGCTTGCATGATGAGCTTTGAGTTCGGTTAAATTTTTAAAGAATAATTTCAGAATATAGGTGGCACCTTCGAAATTATCCGGAGGAATAAGTTTTGCTCCACTTCCGAGATTGAGTTTTTTTAACTGGTTTTTAAACTCTTTTTCAGCAGCAGTTATCACGGGAAAACGCCTCTGTTTTAAATAGATTCTTATCTTGTGGGTCTTCTGATTTCTATCCAGATCTTCGTTAGTTAAAATCTTTTGAAACATATCATTTCTTATCACTTCCAGGATAGGGATATCTTCGCGAAGTGAAATCTCTTTAACTAGGGTCAATAGTTCCTTTTGTTTATTCAGGCTCAATTTAAGAGTTTTAAAAAGTTTAGTAAAACCTTCTCCGGCATTTTGCTGCAACCTTCCAAGTTCCAAAGCCATAGCCAGAGAGATAGTATTTGAAAGAATGCCGTTTTGAACAGATTCGGGGAGATGACAAAGATCTTTAATTTTTTTTATAATTGAAGGGTTGTCAGGCAAGCCCATGGCCGATAGTTCTTTGTCCAGATCGCTAAAATTTTTGAAAAAGGGGTAAAGCAGATTAATGGCTCTAGATTGTTCAATCAGGTTAAGCGGTCTTTGAAAAGAGTTATCCGTAATAGCATATGTTATACATTCAACCTTTTTTATATCGGATTCGAGTATCCTAACTTCCACATCAGTCCAGTTAAGTCGTCGGCAGGCTTCAATTCTGCGAAAACCACACACTATTTTATATCCCGTTTGTTTTTCCGCGAGTAAAGGAAGGTTTAACATCCCCACATGATGAATAGAGTGCATCAGATAATCGACGTTTATTTGGGTTGTAATGCGAAAGGAATCGTCTTTAGAATCGATCAAGGAAAGATTTATGATCTTTTGTTTAAACCGCATAATCTGCGTCGGTAAGCTGAGTTAGGGCTTCCATGTATTTAGTTCGTGTATTACGAATAACCGTTTCGGGAAGCGGAGGTCCCGGCGGCTTTTTGTCCCAGTTTATGGAAATCAAGTAGTCTCTGAGATATTGCTTATCAAAACTCTTTTGCGCACCATCTGGTTTATACGACGCCCTGGGCCAGAACCTTGATGAATCCGGAGTCAACACTTCATCGATAAGAATTAGATTGTTTTCGAAAAGACCGAATTCAAATTTTGTATCTGCAATGATTATGCCTTGTTCATAAGCCAAATTGGCGCCCTTTTCGTAGATTGCAAGGCTGAGCTTTCTGACCTTTTCTGCAAGGGGTCTTCCAATTTTATTTACCACTGTACCAAAGTCAATGTTGACATCATGAAGGCCTATCTCTTCCTTGGTCGAAGGTGTAAACAAAGGCTCAGGCAATTTGTCGGATTCTTTCAGACCCTGAGGCAGTTTTATTCCACAGATGCTTCCGTTGGTCTGGTAATCTTTCCAACCGGAACCGGATATATACCCTCTGACAACACATTCAATGGGGAGCGGTTTTGCTTTTTTAACCAGCATACTTCGGTCACGTAGAATTTCAGTATAGGAGTTGCAAATATCGGGAAAATCATCAACGTTGCCGGAAATCACATGATTGGGCAAAAAAGACTTCATTATTTCAAACCAGAACAGGGAAATTTGCGTCAAGATTTTTCCTTTTCCCGGAATAGGATCAGGCATGATAACGTCAAATGCGGAAATTCGATCTGTAGTCACCATTAAAAGTTTATCGCCAAGGTCATATATATCCCGTACTTTTCCCCTTTTTAGTAAATTTAATTTTTTAAAATCGGTTTTAGTTACTGTTTGCACCATGGATCTTTATCCTTTGACATGTATCATTTTGGATCTTTGAGAATTTGACTTTGGATATTAGCGGTTTCGCAAAAGGCAATAATCCACAAAGTTCCTTTCTTGGTCGGGTTTTGACAAATACGTGTGAGCTATAATGCCGGTCTTTAATCCTGCCCCTTAAACGCTTTGATATATTTTTTTAAAACATCAAGCGCCGCTTCATCTATTTCAATGAACTCAATCCCGGCTTCAAATCTATCTTCCCTACCCGCCATAGAAAAAACAACCCTTCCTTTGATGTTAATCAGATCATCTTCCAGGCCAATTGCCAACGCCACTGTATGGCTCGGGTCGATTGGGACATGCGTTTCGAGAAGAATTCCGCCTTGACTCACATTCAAAGTTCTTCCCATTCCCTGTGTTACAGCTTGAACAGTTTCATCAATACAACTATACGATATAAGATTGAGGGCGTTGATTCTTGCATGTTTTCTTCTGTCTTTTGTGGTCATGGTTTTCACCCAATATAGATGAATTTACAAAATGTGAATTCATCACGTTAAAGTATTAAGAGTTTCCCGGTTTTTTACGGCCGATGTTTTTGCGAAATTCACAAGCCAACATGGATGTTACCAATATGCAGTTTGCAAGGTGTTCTATAAAATTTTTAAATGTGGACGAAAGCTGATTATATTCTTGCTCCAAGATGTTAGAATCCATCTCGCTCATTTTGAGATCTTTTGATCCGAAAACCGAGGCGGAGTAAGGTTCTTGTCCAATATCAAGGAATGGTAGATGGCCAAAGAAGTCACCCTGATAAAGATTCGCCAGCGGCACATATCCATTTTCGGTATTTTGGACAATATGAGCTTCACCTTCTGTGATTGTGAATAAATTTTCCACATTCTCGCCCTGTGTGAACACCTGAGCTTTACCATTAATAAACTCTTCTACTCTAATCTTGCCCATCTTTATATCAACCGCCATATTGGTTACCTGTTTTAACCGTCTATCGAGACTGATCGAAAGGCTCCTGAATTGATTGGAGAGTCGTAAAAAATCGGCGGAAAGTCGTCGTAAATCGAGGACACCAAGCAGAACATTGTCAATCGCCGTGATCGCAGCACTTCGAACACTCCCCTCTAGCAATAAAAATGAGGCAATACTTCCGATAAAAGCGCCTTCACCGATTCTAAGTAGTTTTAAAGGCCCCCGAGGGGTTTCTCTAATAATTTCTGCAGTGCCTTCAAGAATGACCCATAACCAGCTGCCATGTTTTCCCTCCCCCACGATTTTGTTGCCGGCACGGATTTCTTCTTCATCAACAACGTAGGTGTAATCGATCAACGGTCCTCTGACAATCGGCCGATTTGACAAACTGTCAGAGGGATGGGACGACTTTTTTGTAAATGTTACCGGCCCCAGTTGTTCAATCTGTCCATCATCCAGCATTCTTAAGCAGTCAAGAATAATTTGCATACGACTCTTTTTAATGACATTTTCACCATCAATTTTTTTTTCAATGAATTCAAATTCTCCATCAAGCCATCCGAAAAGTGAATTGACGGCATCGAGACCGTGCAACGATCCGACTGAAGCGTTAACAGGGTTTCCGTTATGAAAATATATTAAACCCAAATCTTGGGCATACCTGCTGGTAATGCGCAAAACTCCGGTGCTGGCATTTGAACCAAGGAGTTGCAAGATATCCCCTATACCTAAAAAATTAAGATTGCCTGCCAAAACAAAATCACCCATGGATTTTCTACCCCGATTCGATTTGCTTTTTAAATGACAATAATGTCAGCTTAAGACATTCTTTTAAGGTTGCACCAACACCATTACCGGTAATAGCACTGGCTGAAAAAGAGGGGACCTTGAGCTGTCTGTTTAAATCTCTTTCCATCTGTTCTATGGACATTACCGGAACGCCCCGCTCAGCGAGATCCCTTTTGTTATGCTGCATAACAAGTGGAATCTTTAAGATATTAATACCGTATTCTTTTAAATTATACTGCAGATCCTTTAAGGAAGTCATGTTTTTTTCTCGTCTGACCGCCAGCGAATCGGCAACAAAAATTACCCCGTCCACACCCTTTAAAACCAGTTTTCTGGTGGATCTGTATTGAACCTGACCGGGAACCGTATAAACCTGAACTTTGATATCAAAACCTTTTATTTGCCCTAACCCCATGGGAAGAAAATCAAAAAAAAGCGTTCGGTCACCTTCTGTATCTACCGAGACCATCTCGCCGACAACCTGTTTCTTATATGTTTTGTAGATATATTCCATGTTAGTGGTTTTTCCGGATCTTCCAGGTCCATAATATACAATTTTACATTCTATCTCTCTTTTTTTTAATTTAACAATAGCCATATATAATTAGTCCCAAGCAAAGTATTAAGATATGTTTAACCGTCAAATACGATCCCAATCATCCAGTTTACAAATATTTATCAAATTATTCAAGGCCTTTCTTGTTTCATGATTGGTCTAATACAATTTTAATGTCCATGCAATAATCTCCCCTAAAGGGACCGATTTTAATTTCTTTTACTGATATAACCAGACCGGAAGCATTAAATAGAACAGCTGTTGAATAATATTGAATATCATTAATCATATCCCCAACTTTAAAAATATCGATTAACTCTCTGTCCCTGATAGAAATAAGCAGACTGAGCACATTTCTCAGTTGAAATCTTACGTTAAATTCAACGATCTGCCCCTTTTTTGGGCCCCTATAGATGGGTATCCTGATGGCGTTGATATCAATGCTATCATCATCTTCGATTTCAGGTCCTTTAACCCAAATCACACCGGTGTCGTCTTTTGCTGTTTTCCGCCTCGGGAGCTTTTTTTCAATGCCCTCTTTTTTGAGAATATTTTCAAGAAAAACAAGCAAGTTATCCATCTGGATCGTTGAAAATCTATCATCTGAGATCCATTGCTCATACTGGGCGACAGCCTCATCCAGTGATGAAAGCGCCACATGACACCTTATCATGTTCTTGGCGGCAACAACACGCAGTGAATCTTTTTTTATGAGTTCGTTAAATTCTGATATGGCTCTTTTTAACTGTCCGAACTTTGCCAGGGCTATAGCGCCGTCAAGAGCTTTTAAATCTTCGTTCTTGTCCGGTGAAAATGAAACCATTTTTTTTATCAGGTCCTGAATCTTTGGAGAGACTTCAGGTTTTTTCGGTGCCATTTCAATCTTGATTATATCGTTTTTTAAGGCAAGAATTTTTTTTGAAATTCCCTTTATCAGATATTGTTTGTCCTTCAGCCGTTCATTACTCCGGATCAATTTTGTTGCATTGTTATATTTTTCCATGGCCTCATTCAGCAGGCCCTGTTCATGATAAAGTTCTGCTTCCTGCAATAGTATTTTGATCTTTTTTGTTATATTCATGCGAACCTTCAACGCTTTTTTATCATTAAAAATTTTTATACTGCCTAACCGTTCATGTCAATAACTGGGAATAAAAGATTTTATTATAACCTGGGTCGAGCGATTTTTTGCGAAGAGATGTGCTAGGATCTTGATGCATAAGGGTTTTCGAAAATCGCAGGCATACACGTGGATATGTCGAGGAGTTTCGCGGATCTTTGATGCACAAGAGATCGGCGCAGATCGAATAAAAAATCGCTTGGTTTAGGTATAAATATATTGACAATAATCGGTTTTGTGTTAACAAAATCCACAACGTTTTCTTTTTGATCTAAACTACTATTAATATAATAATCCATTAATAAAAGGAGTTTAATATGGACAAAAAAGTTACCGTAATCGGTGCCGGCAATGTAGGGGCAACCGCAGCTCAAAGACTGGCGGAGAAAGAGCTATGCGATGTGGTCTTGATTGATATTATTGAAGGGCTTCCTCAGGGCAAGGGCTTGGATCTTGCAGAGGCCGCACCTATTGAAAAGCATGACGCCCGTATAACGGGTTCAAACGATTATGCAGCCTCATCAGGCTCAGATATCGTTATTATTACCGCCGGCATACCCAGAAAGCCGGGGATGAGCCGGGACGACCTTCTGAATATCAATGCGGGAATCATGAATAGTGTTACCAAAGAGGTCGCAAAACAATCTCCTGATGCCATAATTATCGTTGTTAGCAATCCTCTTGATGCGATGTGTCACGTCGCATATGAAACCAGCGGTTTTCCTAAAAACAGGGTAGTTGGCATGGCCGGGGTGCTGGACTCAGCACGATTCAGGTGTTTTATTGCCGCTGAACTCAATGTTTCCGTAGAAAATACAACTGCATTTGTCCTTGGCGGGCATGGCGACACAATGGTTCCGTTGCCCCGCTATTCCACCGTAGCAGGTATACCGATTACCGAACTGCTACCAAAAGAACGGATTGACGCTTTGGTGGAAAGAACCGCCAATGGCGGAGCAGAAATTGTCGGACTTCTTAAAACAGGAAGTGCCTTTTATGCACCGGCGTCAGCCGCGGTGGAAATGGCTGAATCTATTCTCAAAGACAAGAAAAAAATCCTCCCTTGCGCCGCATACCTTGAGGGTGAATATGGATTTAACGATCTTTTTGTAGGTGTTCCTGTAAAACTTGGAGCAAGCGGTGTGGAGGAAATCATTGAAATTGCCCTCACTGCTGAAGAGAAGTCCGCTCTTGAGAAATCAGCCGACGCGGTCAGAGAGCTTAAGGAAGCCTTGAAAAAACTGGCATAGGCAGATACCCGTTTAATCGGGATAGGAATTCGGATTAAGTGTGTTCTTCACCGATTCTGCAACGTTACGATTCATTCCGGGCAGTGCACTAAGCTCTTCAAGTGTTGCTGCCCGGATCTTTTTAATGCTTTTGAAATGCTTTAAAAGCGTTGCTTTTCTTTTTTTGCCGACTCCCGGTATCGAATCAAGCGCGGAACGGATAAATTTCCTTCCGCGACGCTGACGGTGAAACGATATAGCGAACTCATGGGATTTATCCCTTATTTTTTCTAAAAAAAGGAGAAGCTCCCCTCCCCTCCCCATATTTACAGGATTCACCTGTCCGGGTTTATAGATCTTGTCTTGTGTTTCACCTTTGCTTTCGTTCTTCTTTGCGATACTGATTATTTGAAATGTTGGCTCCGGTTTCAGCGACTCTATTACCGATACCGCAATATTGAGTTGTCCTTTACCGCCGTCCACCATCAGCATGTCAGGATAGGGCTTTGATCTCTCGCCTTTACCATATCGTCTTTTCAAGACTTCAGCCATACAGGAATAATCGTCTTGCACGTCAACCGATTTTATTCTGTATTTTCTAAATAACGATGTGTTCTCTTTACCCTTTTCAAACACAACCATTCCGGCGACAGCCTCTGTCCCTGAAATACTGGAAATATCGAAGCACTCAATTCGCTGGGGCATTTTATCCATTTTCAGTCGTTTCTTAAGCTGAACAAGAATCTCCATGTCCATGGCGGCCGAAGCCCTGAATTCCTTTAGACGGTTTTCTGCATTCTGTGATGCCAACTTAACCAGACGGAGCTTCTCACCTTTTTTCGGTCTTAGAATGCTCACGTTCTTCCCCTTAATGCCGCTCAAAAGTTCTTCCAGCAAAAATGCGTCTTCAAGTGGCACGGGGATAAGAACCTCTTTGGGAACAAAGGGGGCATCTTCATAATATTGCCGTATAAATGCTCCGAGCATTTCCTCCTGGGTCGACATGATATCGGAAAAATTGAAATGCCTTGTCCCCAATAAAAATCCACTGCGAACAAAAAGGACGGTAATCATAACGTGTTCATGAAACCCGGCAATCCCGATGACGTCCCGATCCTTAAAATCAGTTGTGACCGCTACTTGCTTTTCAATGACTTGTTCAAGTGCAAACATCTTGTCCCTGAGAACTGCTGCCTTTTCATAGTCTTGCTTATGTGCGGCCGATATCATCTTTTTCTTTATTTTTTGAATAAGATCAGGGGTTCTCCCATTCAAAAAGAGGATTACCTCTTTTACGATTTCGTG
>JASFHC010000090.1:0-7906 GCA_050123435.1 Desulfobacterales bacterium | reverse complement strand
TTCCCCACAAGCTTGCATCCAGAGGCATTTTGGTCATCCCGTTCGATTTTCTTCTGTTTGATAATGAAAAATCAAAGCGCCATATGTACTGGGGAATGGGCCAGCGAATTCTTCAGGCCGCCCGGATGGTGAAACGGCATCCCCAACTTTTCGGCACCTTTATCACCAATTTTTCCTGCGGCCCGGATTCGTTTCTTATCGGATACTTCAGGGAGATCATGGGTCGCAAACCTTCCCTGACCCTTGAGCTGGACAGCCACACGGCCGACGCGGGCCTGGAAACCCGGGTGGAAGCGTTTCTTGACATCGTTACTGCATACCGGCAGTTGCTGGCAGAAAAGAAGATTTTCCATAAAAAACGAAATTTCAATCTTGCCCGTACAGTTTTGGATAACGGTGTTCCTAAAGTAATTACCTCATCCGGTGAGACTTTACCCATGAGTCACCCACGGGTTACAGTTCTGGTGCCGTCAATGGGTAAAATTGCATCCGAGTCACTGGCCGCAGTATTGCGGGGAGTCGGTTTTAATGCCAAAGCTCATCCACCGTCGGATGAAATGGTGCTGAAATTAGGTCGTGCCAATACATCCTGCAAAGAGTGCTTGCCGTTGATACTCACCACAGGGACGCTGCTTAATTTTATTCGTAAGGAAAAGCGCGACTCCAATGTTTTGGTCTATTTTATGCCTACCGGATCAGGCCCCTGCCGATTCGGGCAGTATTATATTTTTATGGAAGACCTGGTAAGAAGGCTCGGGATATCCGATGTGGCTCTTTTTTCCTTGACGTCTGAAAATTCTTACACAGGAATGGGGAATAACTTCCAGCTAAAAGTATGGTGGGGTATTATTGTGTCCGATGCCATGGAAGACATCCGATCGATGATACTGGCCAATGCCACAGATGTCGGAGCTGCAATAAACATATTTGATAAAGAGTGGGAGTTAATCATCGGCCAACTTGAAAAGGGAGATTTTGCTCCGCTGGAAGAACAGCTTGTCTCTACAGCAAAACTCCTCAAACGGATTCACATGAAGCGTCCCATAGAAGCGGTGCCCACTATCGCCCTTGTTGGCGAGATATTCGTGCGACGGGATGGATTGTCCCGCCAGTATTTAACAGAACGTCTCGCAGAAAAAGGGTTTGCCACCATCTGCTCTCCCGTTGCCGAATGGATATTATATACTGACTTTTTGGTGGATAAAGGTCTTATCGATTATAACATGTCAAAAATGGAAAAGCTCAGATTTATGCTGAGGAAAAGAACCATGGCCCGTTACAAAAAGCGTATTAAAGGCATACTGTCGCGTTCTGGCTTCATTCACAAAAAACCTCTCAAAATTAAATCTGTCATTAATAACGCTGCACCCTATATATCGCCAAGGCTGGCCGGTGAAGCCATTCTGACAGTGGGTAGCTCTCTGACCGAGATCGCCTCACATGCATGCGGCGTGATCGCCATCGGACCCTTTGGCTGCATGCCCAACCGACTGTCAGAGGCCATTCTTAATGAGGCCATGAACCGTGAAGGAAAACTGGCAACCAATCCGAAGAATGGTCGGCTTCGATCAGCGTTGACAAATATTGATGACCTTCCTTTTCTTGCAATTGAAAGTGACGGTTCCCCTTTTCCTCAGGTGATTGATGCAAATCTGGAAACATTCTGTTTGCGATCGGAGCGATTACATAACATTATGTTGGAAGTAGGTCATTAGGGGGAAGGGGCTTTGGGTTAAAATTTTCTTGACAATACAAGTGTAAATGAATAATTTTATTTGTTTGGGAATTTGTATTGGTTAGCAATGCGATATTGTTAAATTTATAACTTGCATCCTCTACAATTAAATTATACGTGCCGTAAAAGAAAAAAAACCGGTGAATAGAGACCTTTGAAAAATGTCAATTTTTGTTTAAGTTCAAGAAAGGCGATAATTTTAACCACAGGAATACATTGAGTATTTCGAGGATTAAAATTTGAGCCTGACGCAGAAATTGAGCAAAAAGGGGCGTTTTTCAAAGGTCTCGAACAAGGAGAGTTCAATACCATGAACGAATTGCTGGCTCCTGGCGGCAGTCTTGAAATGGTGAATGCCGTATTTGGCAGCGGAGCCAATGCCGTATATGTGGGAGCAAAAGGTTTCAGCCGCAGAAAATGCGTTTGGGAACTGGAAGACAGTGCGATTAAGGACGCGGTGCGAATTGGAAACGACCATGGGGGCAAAGTTCGAGTCGCGATTAACGCGGAAGTACAGGAAAAACATTTTATCCGCGTGTTGAGCAAAGTCGCCAAATGGGCACAATATGGGGTAGAAGGGGTTATTGTCAAAACCCCTGAACTCATGCGACTTATCAAACGCAACTATCCGGATTTGGTCATTCACGCCAGTGTGGGCTGTAATATCCAGACCCGGGAACAGATGGAATATTATCGCGACGCCGGCGCCACTCAGATTGTTGCCAGTACCGAAATCGACACCGTGGAAAAATTGAGAAAATTTAAAAAATCGGCTGATGAAGTCGGCGTTTTGACAGAGATACTGATTCATGGCAACCGATGCATTGGTGGTGTGGGCAATTGCCTGTTTCACGAATTCACCAGTGATTCATATATAAAGAAAATTCATCACGATGAAGACGGCAATGAAATCGTTGAATATGAGGGTTGGCCGGACAGAAGCGGCAGTTGTTTTCGGTTCTGTTTGTTGACCGAGGCTCAGCGTGAAAAACTCATGCGGCGCAAAAAAAAGAGTGTTGAGGAAATCGCCAAGATAAATGAAAGAATCCGCCGCAGGCCGAACGTGGCCTTTGCGGTCAGGGGTGAAGAACTGAAACAATATGTTGATCTGGGTTTGCGAACTTTAAAAGTACAAGGGCGCGAATATCCGGTAGCGTTGATTTCAGAAATGATACACGCATATCGCCTGCTCATCGACGGATATGTGAAGGAAAAAAATGCCAGTGATCCGGAAATGTCGGATGCAAATGAGAGTATTCGTCATCTGGCACAAGATCGTGACCGGGCCCGCATGGAAAAAACCCGTGAACTCCATCAACAAATCAAAGGAATTTAGACGCCGAACATGACCAAAGTATACCTTGTTCGCCATGGCCAAACCGCCTGGAATCTGGAGGAAGTATTTAGAGGACGTATGGATATTCCTCTGGATGACACCGGAAAAAAAGAAGTGCATCTAGCCGGTGAAGCGTTAAAAGATGAAACCATTCACGCCATTTACAGCAGTCCCCTTTCCCGTTCTATGGAAACGGCTGAAAATATAGCCAAATTTCAAAACATCCCGGTCACTCCTCTTGAAGCTATTATCGATATCAGTTACGGCGATTGGGAAGGGGTGAGCCTTGATGACGTACGCAAGAAATATCCGGATCTTTACACGCTTTGGCTCCGGGAACCCCACAAGGTCACCTTCCCCAACGGAGAGAGCCTGGAACAAGTCCGCACCCGGACCATGGCGGCCATAAACACTTTGATTGAAAAACATCAAAATGAAACCATCGCTTTGGTCGCCCATCGGGTTCCGAACAAAGTGATTTGTTGCAGCGTTTTGGGAATCGAAAACAAGAATTTTTGGCAAATTCAACAGGATACCGCCAGCACCAACCTTTTTACGCATAAAGACAATCAATGGATTATTTCGTTTCTGAATGATACCTCTTATTTAAAAGTTTTGGGGAAACCCGCCCTTTCTGATTTTTAATAGGAAAAATATATGAAAAAAACCGGCGTGTTTTACCATCCCAGCTTCAGCCGCAGGAGCTATCTCACCCGGGGAGCACGCCTGGAAGATTTCCCCAGAGCCATTGATCACCTTCTTGCGCGTGATAATGTTATCCTCTATGAATCCCCTCCCATAGAAGAGGAGTGGATACTGAAAGTGCACACTCCGGAACTGATCCGGGGTGTGGAGTCAGACCATCTCTGTTCAACCGCTTGGCATTCGGTGGGCGGCGTGGTGCTGGCCGGAGAGAAAGTCTGCACCGGGGAAATCGACAATGCATTTGCCCTTATCGGTGCAGGCGGACATCATTCGGGGAAAGACTATTTTGGCGGGTATTGCTGCTTTAACGATGTGGTCATTACCATCACCTATCTGCGTGAAATTCATAATATCCAACGGTTTGCAATTATGGATACGGACGCCCACCATGGAGACGGCACCCGGGATCTGCTCAAAAACGATCCTGATGTTCTCCACGTCTGCTGTTGCGGAATGGAGTACGAGTCACCGGACGGCACTAAAGTTGACATCCGTGCACCGGGAAGCCCATGGGGATTCTGGGGCAGGGGCGACACCACCGACAATATAGACGAGCAATATGCCGACAACGTAAAAACCGAATTCTATCCACGGGTTGTAAATTTTAAGCCCGATCTGATCTTCTGGTATTTCGGATTTGATACCCATCGGGGAGATTACGGCAGCCTGGGGTTGAGCGGCCGCTGCTATCAGGAAATTGCCCGCTTTATGAAAAACACCGCCGAACAAGTATCCGAGGGCCGTCTGGAAGTGGTTTTAGGGGGCGGCTCCCGAACCGACATCGCCACCCATGTTATCCCACCGATTATAGAAATATTAGCCGAATAACCCAAAGAAACCTGGATAACCAACGTTCCTTGTTTATTGGCAAACCGTGGCTCTGAAGCTTTTTTGTTAGGTTTCAGGTGTCAGGTTTCAGGATTAAGGGAGAAACGAAGTGGCCAATAGCAATTATATGGAAGCGGAGAATCTCGAGACCTATAAAAAGTTGTGTCGGGCTGACACCTGACACCTGACACCTGACACCTGGCATCTGATGAAATCAAATAGCCATGGCAATCTTATCAAACAACAGTCTTGATATACACCCAACGTATTATGTTTTTTAGAGTTTTCCTACCGTGATAAGGTACAATACCGTTTCTTCCTCACCGTCAACTCCCAATAATTCGTTGACATCGTCATCATACAAAGCGCCGATGGGGCAGGAACCGAGATCCATACCGGTTGCAGCCAACTGAACGTTCTGGCAGACATGGCCCAAATCCATGGGGATGTAACGCATTGCACGGTCGCGGTATTTGACCATACACCGGAGCATCATTGCCGTCCAGATAATAACCACCGCTGCCCGCCTTACCACGGGCTGACCCAGACTGGCAGCGGTAAGTTCTTTATTGAAGTTACCCTCGTGCAAGCATTCCAGAGTGAAATCTCCCACGTTAAAATGGTAAATCCCTTGAGAAACGCCGTTAACTTTGTCAATATAAAGATAGGTTTCAAAGGGATAGAGAGCACCCGCCGAAGGCGCGGTGCGGAGCAGATAGGTTCCTGCACGTGCAGTCACACCTTGAGCCGCCCACATCAGCTTGGACAGTTCCTCAATGCCGAGGGGCTCCGTTGTGTAATCACGTTCAGATCGACGTTCGGCCAGGCATTGCCAGAGGTTGGCCGGACGGCTCAAGTCAGGCTTCGGCAAGTGCAGGCGCTCCGCTTCCGGGTAATTTTTGAAGGCCGAGGTGGATGGAATAGAACCCAGACTATCCCTCATGGGTCGATTCCGGTGATATTTGGTACCCTGCACATAACCAAAGGCAAGGCCTTGTTTATAACTATCCATAATTTGCTCCTTTTTTATAAATAGAAGAATTTTATACAGCCATATATATGGTGAGACCTTTAAAGTCTAAAAAGATTTGCAATTTTGTGTCAATCTATTTAAATAGGGATCGGGGAGTTTTTTTATTGAATAGCTCCATGAATAATCAGCGACTTCATCATACAAACTCAACCCTAAGGGTTCGTAAAGATAGAACAGAAAATTTGGCTTTAAATAAATAGCTTATATGGATACCCATTTTGAGCATTTTAAATACGAACACAACATACCGCTGTTCTATCTTAACGATCCCTAAGGGTTTCAAACAGTGTATGATTTCGCTGTTGATCATTCATTACGCTATACACAAAGCGTTATAATAAAAACACCCCGACTGCTGATTTAAATATAAAAACAATGGAAGACACTAAAAATAAAGCGTTGGAACTCGCTTCAACGGCATTGGAGTGGACGGACCGGGCTATCTTGACATTTACATCACATGAATCTCTGCCCAAACCTTTAGCGTGTAAAACCGGATGCCACTATTGCTGCTTTAACCAGCCGGTGGTGACGCTCCCGGAGGCCCTTCTTATCGGACATCATGTCGAGCAGACTTTTATGGATCACGAAAAACACGGGCTGATTCAGAGCATCAAACATGTTGTTGACGTAACAAACGGTAAGACCCCGGATGAAATCGCCATGATCCGGTATGAATTGCCCTGCATTTTTTTAAAAAACGGGATGTGCATGATTTATGAGGTCAGGCCCGTTGTATGTCGAACCTGCACTTCCATAGATGCAGAGCACTGTAAAATGGTATTTGAGTCCAGAAACCACATGGCCAGACTCAGATGTTATCACCATATTCGTGATATCTTCCAAAGGGTTCAGAAAAACCTGGTGAATGAATGCACGGAAATGGGATGCCAGTCGGATCTCTTGTTTATGGCAGGGGCCATAAGAGATTATTTTAAGATTCCAAACCCCATTGAAGCATGGTTACAGGGAAAAAGAATTTTTGACGGTTTCGTAAAAAGTCCAACTTCTGCGTTGTGCTGCATTTCGCAATCATTCAACGTACAATAAGTACGCCTCATGATTACAAAATTTGCACGCCTTGAATTTGAACTTTTTACAAAACCGTCTAAATCGGACTTTTTACGAATTCATCAATTTTTGCCGGCTACTTTTGTTGATCAATCTGATCTTTAAATTTCTCGGCAAACTCTGTTCTAAAAATCTCTATATCCATGGCCTCATCGTACTTGCCCAAAAAATAGAGGGCCATGCCTTTGTATATATGCGCCTCTTTAATATCAGATTTGATTTTAAGAACATCATCAAAATATTTCAGGCTTTCTTCAAATTGCTGCATGCCCAGCAAGGCATGTCCCTTTCCCAAAAGGGCATGGGGATTGTTGCTTTGCCTTTCCAGAATTTTATCAAGAAGTTCAATGGACTCTTGGTTCCGCCCCATATCGGTCAAACAGTAAGCCTTAAGCTGAAGCGCCATTGAGTCTTCAGGATTGCCGATGAGTTTCTTATCACAGCAATAGACTGCCTCTTCCAAAAGCCCCTTTTGAACCAGTTGCGGCGCCACATCCATCCATGAAATGTTACCCTCGATTTCAAGGATTTTCGCCATGATGCCTTCGTAAGCCACTTCCATTACCCTATGCCCCGCGGAAACCACCGGGACACCATGGCCGGGCAGGATGTTTTCAATGTCTGTTTTGAGCAATTTTTTGACACTAAACAGGTAGTGGTCCAGCCGGCCCCCGGCATTATCGTCAACATCGGCCATGCCGTAAGGCAATATGGTATCGCCGGTAAAAGCGGTTTTCGTAGGCGCGTGATAAAGAGATATGCCGTCCATGGTATGGCCCGGCGTAGAAATCACTTCCCATTCAGAGCCGCCGAGGTCAAGAATTTCTCCTCCCTTAACCAAGGTAAAGGGGAAATCGGTTTCTTTTATCAGCTCTTTGAACCCCTCAGGCCCCTTTTCATGAATGATAATCTCTATGTCTTTGTTCTCCATAATCGTGGGATAATTCAACAGCTCAAAGATACCCATGGCATGGTCCCGGTGACCGTGGGTGAGAACGATTTTCTTAATGTCTTCCAGGTTATAATCACGATCAAAAAGCGCCATAAATGCCGTGTAATCGTTTCCAGGATCCACGACGGTCAGATAATCTCCTTTGAGCACGTATATGTTTGAGGAAAAATCATATCCCAGCATAAAAAGCATATTCTCAAAAATCGGATCTATCTTCTGTGTGGTTTCTGCTTTATTAAAAACTTC
>JASFHC010000089.1:0-7939 GCA_050123435.1 Desulfobacterales bacterium | reverse complement strand
TTACCGTCACTCAAGACATTACTCAGTATACCAAGGCTAAAATATTTTCCGAAGTAGGGAAAAAGACCGAGCTCTTCACCCGTTTTTCCACGGTAGCCGGTGAGCGTGGTGCTGCCGACGCCGAGCGTGACATCCGTGGATTTGCGATCAAATTTTATACCGAAGAGGGTAACTGGGACCTTGTGGGTAACAATACACCGGTGTTTTTCTTGAAAGATCCGCTCAAGTTCCCCGACCTTAACAAGGCCGTCAAACGTGATCCGCGAACGAACCTGCGTAGCGCCCGCAATAACTGGGACTTCTGGACTTTGCTACCGGAGGCGTTGCACCAAGTTACCATCACCATGAGCGAGCGAGGCATCCCTTATTCCTATCGCCATATGAACGGCTACGGCAGCCACACTTATAGCATGATCAACGCCAAAAACGAACGTCACTGGGTCAAGTTTCATTTCAAGACCCAGCAGGGGATACGCTGTCTGAGCGATGAAGAGGCTGAAGCGATTATCGGTAAATGCCGAGAAAGTCATCAGCGCGACCTATACGAAAGCATCGAAAAAGGGGACTTTCCCCGCTGGACCATGAATATTCAGGTGATGCCGGAAAAGGATGCCTCTAAATGCCCTTTCAATCCCTTCGACCTGACCAAAGTCTGGCCGCACGGCGATTACCCTTTGGTCGAGGTGGGTATCTACGAACTGAATCGTAACCCGGAGAACTACTTCGCCGAGGTTGAGCAATCGGCCTTCAACCCAGCCAATATCGTCCCCGGCATCGGGTTCTCTCCTGACAAAATGCTGCAGGGGAGACTTTTCTCCTATGGCGATGCCCAACGCTATCGGCTTGGTGTGAACCATCATTTGATTCCGGTCAATGCCTCTCGATGCCCATTTCACAGCTATCATCGTGATGGAGCCATGCGGGTTGACGGCAATTATGGCAGTACACTTGCTTACGAGCCTAATAGTTACGGCGAGTGGCAAGAGCAGCCGGAATTTGCCGAACCGCCCCTCAGTTTGGAAGGAGCAGCTGACCATTGGAACCACCGCGAGGATAACGACGACTATTACTCTCAGCCCGGAAATCTGTTCCGGCTGATGAACCCTAAGCAGCAGAACTTGCTGTTTGCCAACACAGCTCGTGCTATGGGAGACGCTCCGAGAGAGATTAAGATTCGTCACATTGGCAACTGTTTGAAGGCCGATCCGGCTTACGGCAAGGGGGTAGCTGATGCACTTGATATCCCGCTTAGCGAAGTGCCGAAGGAGAAATAGGATCGTTTTCACAGCCACGACGAAGCGTAAAAGAGCACCAAGGTTTTCACTGAACAGAAAAACTACCGCAATATAGATCAACCAGCCAAAAAGGAGCTAAAGGTGGCTTGGTAAATGCTGTCGTAATTTGCCAAGCCGCTTAGCCCGCTTAATAGACTTAAAATCTAGGAGCATTGTTATGGCCAAAGCAAAAAAGGAAGAAAGGCGTAAAAAAGTCATTGATGTGTTGAACAAGGCCCGCGCCATGGAATTGCTGGCCATTCATCAATACATGAGCCAACACTATAATTTCACAATGTAATTTGTTAAGAAATAATTTTCAGAAAATGAACATTATTCAGAAAGCATGCTTTTCAAAACTTGTGTTATATCTTGAATCATCCGTTTTTTATTAAATTCAAATTCCTTCAGGGATTTAAGATTTTTTCCGCTTGCATGAGACCTTTGCTGTTCCCCACTGCAACGATGGTGTCACCGGCCTCGAATCGGTACGAAGCTTTGGGGTTAAAGGACATGGTGCCATCTGCTTTTTTAATGGAAATGATGATCAGATCAAATTCCTGCCGGAGTCCCGATTCTTGCAAAGAGACATCAACAAGTTTTGAAGAAGCGCTAACAGTCATCTCTTCTACATTAATATCCGTGGCATCGTCGGCAAAAGCGAGTTCCAGAAAATGAATCACCGTCGGACGGAGTATGGCATGAGCGACTCTTCTGGCACCCAGGGCGAAGGGAGAGACCACCTTGTCCGTGCCGGCGGTATATAGTGTTTTTTCTGTTTCATCCTGGTTTGCCCTTGCCACAACAAAAATATCAGGATTAAGCCCTTTGGCAATCAGAACCAGGAAAACGTTATCTGCATCCGTACCCAGGACGGATATGATCCCTTTGGCGCGTTCAATACCTGCTTTAATTAGATTGGCTTCATCGGTGGCTGCGCCCACGATATATAGAATGCCGTCTTCATTCATCACGGGGACTCGTTTGGGATTTTGCTCAATAACGATAAAATCCAAATGTTTTTGGATAAGGTAACGACACAGAGCCCGTCCCATCCTTCCGTACCCGCATACAATAAAATGGTTTTTCAGCTTGCTGATTTGTTTATCCAAAATACGCCTTCCCAGAACATGTCTGATACGCCCTTCCACCAGAAACTGTATAACGTTGCCCACCACATAAAGAAAAAATCCGACCCCCAGAAAAATGAGGATAACCGTAAATAATCGTCCTTCCGGACTTATTTCATGAACTTCTCCATAACCAACTGTGGCGAGGGTGATGACCGTCATGTATAGCGCGTCCATAAACGACCATCCTTCGATTACCATATACCCGGCGGCACCTAATACAAGTAGACACGCAAATAAAAAAAAGTGTAAAACAAATTGTTTTGTGCGATCCATGTGAATATTGAAGCTCCCCACAGCCTCCTTAAAACCGGATCTCCGATTGGCCAAAACAAGGTAAAATGTAAAAAATACATTCGAAAGGCTCCGTGGAATATATTAATACAGTGACAGCCTCTCATCATATATGAATTCCCGCGTGTGCCTGGCAATTCGCTTTGGATCAATGGGATGTCTGGCGGATCCGGTTTCAATACCGGCCCTACCGACGGCCTCCGCTACGGCCGGTGGAACGCGGAAATCCATGGCTCCGGGAAGAATATAGCCCTGGCTTAACTCCTCGCCTGCCAAATTTGCAATCGCATGGGTAGCGGCAATGTTCATTTCAGTATTAATGGTTGTCCCTCGAATGTCCAAGGCCCCTCGGAAGATTCCCGGAAATGCCAGTTAGTTGTTCACTTGGTTGGGGAAATCCGATCTGCCTGTGGCAACCACCATGGCCCCGGCCTTTTTGGCCATGTCCGGATGAATTTCGGGAACCGGATTGACAAGGGCAAAAACGATGGGACCTTTTGCCATACTGGCGACCGTTTGCCGATTAAGCACCCCTTTTGACGAAAGACCGATAAAAACATCAGCCCCTTTGATGACATCGGCCAGGTTTCCTTTAACATCTTTGCGTTTAATCATTCGCGCAATTTCTGATTTTGCCCAATTCATTCCTTCCATGCGATAAACATGGAGTGAACCCTTCCGATAAGACAGAGCAGCAGATTCTTTTAATTCTTTCTTCATTTTTCATACCCTAAATGAGAGTACCAACCGTTCCGTATATTTCACGAAAATATTCAGCAAATGTATTGTAGTGGCTTAACCGATATCACACGGTTAATCTTCTTCCGGCAACCGGACCACCAGTACGGGCTTTTTAGATCTCCGGATCACCCGACGGGCGGTGCTGCCGATCAGGGTGTCTTCAAGAATTCCATGCCCATGGGTGCCCATAACAATGAGATCACAATTTCTTTTTTCGGTTTGCTCAATGATTTCTTCAACCGGGTGGCCCCTTGTGACGAGAATTTCATCTGTAACAAAATCGCAATCCTCATGACACGATTTTACGTCATCACAGAATTGGTCCAGCGCCTCCCTGATGGGTACGTAATCTCTTTTTTTCCCGGTAAGAGTTTCTTTTGCTTCCTGGTAGTGTTGCTTTTTGATGGCTTCCCACCGCTCTGCGCTGATATACCCGATGACGCCTTTATCAACCATTTCCGGAACTTCATCCATTACATGCAGAAGGGTTATGCCGGCGCCGTAAAGATTAGCAAGGTTTACAGCATAAGCAAATGCATAACGGGCATTTTCAGAAAGGTCGGTCGCAAAAAGTATTTTTTTTATTTCAACTTTTGGAAGTATCATTTTCCTGCCTCATGAAAGAAATGACAGCGGAAACACCGCGTTTATATGCAAATTACAGTGCAATTTTCTTCAGGTTGCCGGAGCTTTTTTAAAAACTCCTTTTATGTTTTTTATCCAAATGCCGCTCATAATCCAGGAATAGCCATATGTGCCGATGAGGATAAGTACGAATGCCTTCACAATATCCCAGCCGCTGCCGTCTAAAGAAAAAGCCGGGACATAACCGAACAGGAACGGTCCCAGATACAGAAATTTGGCAAACTTGAAAGAAGCAAAGGCGGTTCTCCACATGTTGGCCTTGGCAATGGTAGCTCCTGCAAAGGCGGCGATGCATACGGGCGGCGTGATATTGGAATCCTGGGACAGCCAATACACGATCATGTGGGCCGCCACCTCGTTGACCCCGAGATGGATCAAAGCCGGTACCGCCACAACCGCTGTAATCAGATATGCTGCGGTGACCGGAACCCCCATGCCCAATACCAGTGATGCTAACGCAATAAACAGGATGGTTAAAATCAGCGACCCGCCTGCAAGTTCGATCACGATATCGGCAAAGGTAAGCACCAGTCCGCTAAACGTGAGAACGCCGATGATAATACCGATGACCCCCACGGTGGCACCAATCTTGAGGCTGGCTTCCGTTCCGGCCCGGGAGGCTTCAACAAATCCTTTCAGATCGATCCGGGTCTCCTTTCTGAACCAGCTGATGACAATGCAGCTAACCATGCCCAAAATTGCGGAATAGCCCGGTGAGAAACCCATGAGCATGAGAATTGTGATCACAATCAGCGGCAGGGTGTAATACCACTCTTTTTTGAGAATCTCCATGGCCGGATGTTCACTTTTCTCGCCCTTGATATTGTGCATCTTGGCCTCAAAGTGCACCATGTTATAAACACTGAAGACATACATCAGGGCGGGGAAAATAGCGATCAACATGATTCTGGAATAGGGAACGCCCGTGAGTTCGGCCATAATAAAGCCTCCTGCGCCCATAATCGGGGGCATGAACATTCCGGATATAGAGGCGGCCGGCTCGATGCCTCCGGCAATATGGGGACGGAAACCTGCTTTTTTCATCATGGGAATGGTAAAGGCGCCGGTTGATACCACGTTAGCGATGGCGCTTCCGGAGATGGAGCCGAAAAGGCCGCTGGCAATAACGGCAACTTTGCCCGGTCCACCGGTTCTGTGTCCCACGGCAGCCAGCGGAAAATCGACGAAAAATTTTTGGGCACCGCATTTTTCCAAAAAAGCACCAAAAAGAACGAACAATATCACGTAAGTTGCAAGAACATTGGCCATGATGCCGAACACGCCGTCGCTTTTGTAGAAAATGCTGGTGCACACTCCTTGAAAGGTATCGCCGGCATGTGAAAACAGATCCGGCGCATATTCACCATAGACCCCGTAAACCAGCAGCAATATCCCCATGATAACAAAGACGGTGCCAACCACCCGCCGGGCCAGCTCGATGCCGATGAGGACCCCGATGATGGCGACCGCCATATCAAAGGGTGTTTCCGCACCGGTCCTGTAGTTAATGGCTTCAAAATTGAGAATCCAATATCCGATGCTGAAGATGGAAAGGAGGATCAGCAGATAGTCAACGATTCGCATGAGTTTATGCTTTGATTTGTAAACGAGAAAAATGAGAACATAGGTGATGATGACATATATCCCCCGGTGATACTGCGTCGCCGCCGGTTTCAAAACCGCCGAATAGGAGTAAAAAAGGACCAGACAGACGGATAATACATCAAATATTATTTTCTCTATTTTGTTTAAGTTATCATACACTTTTTTACCCCCTCCTCGTTATGTTAATGGGTTAGGGGAAAGAGGTTATGGGTGATAGCTTCCGATTGCCTATTACCCATAACCTATCACCGTCATCTTATTTCAGCATTCCTTTTTCCTTCCAGAACTTTTCAGCACCGGGATGGAATGGGGTGACAATATTGCCGGATCCCGTTTCCAAGCTCATATTTTTAAAGGTTTTTTTCTGGGATACCATGTGCTTCAGTCCCTCATCGGTGTAAATAATGGAAAGGAGCTTGTAAACGATATCTGCGGAAACCTTGGAATTGGCCACCCACAGGGCACTGTCCTGGAATGAAGGTGAGTCATAGTCAACTCCCTTGTATGTGCCCGCCGGTATTTTAAGTTTCCCAAAATAAGGATACTTATCATAGAATCCGGAAGCTTGGGCATCTGCATCCAGGTTGAGAAGGGCGATGTCATTGGTCTGGGCAGCCATGATCACCGCACCGCTGGGAAAGGCCGTGAACAGCCAGAACGCATCCAGTTGGTTGTTACCGAAGGCGGAAGCTGCGTCATTGTAACCCATGGCGTTCCGCTCAATCTTGTCCCAAACACCCATATGGGAAAAGAAGAGCTCGCAATTGGCAAAAGCCCCGGAACCGGCGTTACCCACACCCACCTTTTTGTCTACCAGATCTTTTACGCTTTTGATCCCGGAATCGGCCCGGACCACTAATTGAGCCGGCGCACCGTACAACCAGGCAACCGCTAAAACATTTTCATATTTTTTAGGATCGTTTTTCATCTGACCGTTTCTTCCCAGCCAAACATGTCCGGAGTAGACCACGCTCATTTGCTGTCTTCCGGCGTTGGTTTTTCTCAAATTTTCAACAGAACCAGCAGATGTTTGTGCTTTTACTGAAAATTCCTTGATGGCTTTCACCGGCTTATACACCTGTATGCCGTTTGCAACCACCTGGAAGGTTCCGCCGGCCGGACCGCCACCAAAAATGACTCTTTTTTTCGCAAATGAATCCGCGGAAAAAGCAAAGGTTATCATTGAGAACGCACAGATACACATGATAATAGTAAAAAGTCTATTTCTCATTGTCGTCTCCTTGTTTTTAAAAATTCAACATGGCATGTTGTCAATTTATAGCTTCTCAGGACCGGATGAATTAAACCAGTCGCATCCATTAAAACCGGAGAAGATGAGGGAGTTATCTCATTTGCTATTAATCACCACGGAACTGCCCGAACGTATTGAGAAGCTGTATCAATGTCGCTATTCGTCATTCAGAATAACATCGATTGATACTCGGCCTTAGACGTTTTCGTTTTTTCGTTGTACCACCTCCTCCCTTTGATAAGGCAGTTATAATTTACTGCCTCTAATCAGAGCCCCTCCAATTTGAAGGCGGGATAAACGTTGCGGTCGCAAGGTCTTCCGGCCAGATGCACTCGAATTTACCATTAATTATCTGAAGGACCTGTGTGGGAAGGCTATTTTGCCTCTGAAACTTGGCATAGGATAAAAATTTGACCGGGCCGAAAGGCGTTATCATGTCGGTGTTGTCCAATGCCGCCCGTATACTTTCGGGGCGAAAAGATTCAGCCCGCTTCAAAGCATCTGCTGCCACGAGCAGGGCTGAATAGGCTTCAGCCCCATGATAGTCCGGAGGTATGGAATACTTTTTGATGTATTGATCATAGTATTCTTTTGCCCCGGGATATCTCAATTTGTCGGTCCAAAGAGTTGCGGTTAACAGATTATTGGCTAATTCTCCGGTCTTGTTAATAAATTTTTTGTGGGTATACCCCATGGCGCCGCCACACAGTAATGAATTGATCTTTGATTCACGGATATTTTTTACCATCATAGCAGCATCATTGAGGTAGGAAACCATATAGATCACCTCGGGTGACTCTTCTTTCAATCGGGCAATAATACGTTTGAAATAGTCTGCTCTTAATTTTTCTTTGTGGTAAGGCTCGATCCCACGAATATCAATGTCATTCTCCCGGCAAAACCACATCATCCTGAGGGCGAGGCCGCTTCCGTAAGGACTGTTTTCATACACGATTGCCATGGATTTGGGTTTGATCTTTTTCAGGAAAAAATCTTCC
>JASFHC010000088.1:0-7954 GCA_050123435.1 Desulfobacterales bacterium | reverse complement strand
GAGTTGTATTAAGTGCGATCCGCAAAAAGGGCATTTTTGCGCTAAGGATAAAATCTGCTTGGCGCAATAGGGACATGGAACACCTTCCCCACCGTTATTCATTATCTCCTTTTTAACACCGCGCGCAATTTGCCACCGTATACCTTTTTTGAAAATAAACAGGAATGCAAATACAACTGCTAAAACAATTATACTCATCAAACTAAAGCTGACCATAGCTCCTCCTAATCTTTTTCCTTAAATTAGCCATTCTTGAACAAATATGAAACCGCACTTGACCGCCATTTCCCGAATCCTTTGAATGTTTTTATTTCCTCATCATTGAATTTTTTTGCTATTGCCGTATAAGTATATCCTTCTGACCTTAGCTTTTTGATTCTTCGGATCATTTTTTGTTGCCATGCCGGACGTGCCTCTGTTTTATCTGAGGCGCTAGGTGGTCCATCTTCAATACTAATGATCAAACTATTAATTATCTGAACATAAGGCTTGCCGGTACGAGCCTTTTCACGATTCAAAACCTTTTGGGCTTCCGGCGTGAGCATAATCAGAAATTGTTTGTTGCCCTCGGCCAGCTTTTTTTTGCGCCACCGCTTCAGCCGTTCCCTGTCTGTTTTCCGCCTTTGTGTCAATGTTGCCATTGGAAATATCCAATACGTTTCTAATTAACGTATTTATAAACGTTTCTTATTAACTCTTCAGATGCTTTATATCAGGTTATTTATTGCAGGTCAATAACAAAGTATATTTAATCAAAATAATGCCGAAATAAAGGATCAGAGGCTTAAAATGGCAATATTTTATCTGGTTGCATCGGTATGAATTATTAATGCTATCAATTTTCGTTAAATTACGGATGGCTTGAAAGGTTGGATACGTATAATGAAACTTTTAATGGCTGGAAGGAGAACAGGTAGAAATAGGGAATGAATGAGCGTATTAACAAGCTTTTTTAGTGACTCCCAAAACTCCTGAGATTAAACTGACGCGCTTTTTTTATATTGCCCCGACCTATCTTAGTTTGACAAAATCTTAAGGCCGATTGATACATCACTTGACCGCTCAATCCTTTGAATTTGATATCACAACCACCGATCTCTTCCTTGATAATATCCTGCTTTTTTTATATTTCTTCAACAGGGTGAAAAAACGGTCAAAAAAAGGCACGATTATTGTCAAACATTGTCATAATCGCTTCATTAAAACGACTCACAAATACAATCTAACCATCTGATATTAAACCACTTGTAAAATTTATTAAAGTAAGAATTTCCAATCTTGCACGATTCTTGCTTCAAATTTTTTTAAGTTAATTCACCTAAATAGAATTCTCGGATGCGCGTGCATCTTTTCTGCCAAGAATCTTCAAAAACTGAAAAAGAATGGAAGAGTTTTTCTGGTGTTAATAACGGTATTTCGGGATACTATTTAGGTGGATGAGCTATCCTATTTAGAGGATTACAGACCATGGAAGAACTCTATAACGTATGGTTAATTATTGCATTAATAGCGTTCCTTTTTTGTCTCTGTGTATTTATGATCTGGGTAATTTTTACGTTTCGAAAAAACGAATTGCCGGATATTGAAGATGTTTAGTTTGGTATCAACAGCTGACACTATAGAAGAAAAAACCGCTACAAAGAACTCTGTCGAAAATAAAGAAGAATCAAGCACCATTTTGGACAATTATTACAGCGTACAGTTCTCCTTAAGTAAGAAGGATCCGGCTTATCTGTTCAAATTGCGAGATATTTCAAGTAACGGTCTGTGCATTTTGGTTAAACAAGATTCCACCGTGTTCAGGCAACTGAAAGAAGGTGATGTATTGGATATGGAATACAACCCAAAAGAATCTTCAGCCCCTATAAAAATTTTTAAAACCCAGATCACATCCAAAAATTCTCATGGTCGTTTTACGGAACATTTTATCGTTGAACTGTCCATCATCGAAAAACAAAATGGGTGTTTGTGATTTCTCGAATTTATTTTCAATAATATAGGAGTATTTTCTAATGACTCAAAAGCCAACCTATAAAGAATTGGAAAAGAGCCTTAGGGAAATGAAGAAAGAAATAAGGAAGCTCAAAAGGGTAGAGGAGGCGCTTAGGGAGTCTGAATATGAAAAAGAGTCAATTCTCAACAGCTTGGTAGAACATGTTATATATCAAGATACTGAAATGAGAATTCAATGGGCAAATCGAGCTGCCTGTAAATCAGCGAACCTGACGAACGAGGAAATTGTAGGAAGCTATTGCTATGAAATATGGCCACAGAGTGGTGAATCTTGTCCAGACTGTCCAATCAAAAAAGCAATGAAGACGGGGCAACCTGAAGAGATTGAGAAATACACTCCTGACGGGAAAGCCTGGATCATTCGGGGCATTCCAGTAAAAGGTTCAGATGGTAAAATATTAGGGGCAATTGAAGTTACATTGGAAATTACCGAACGTAAACAAGCTGAAGATAAGTTACGTCAAAGCGAAGAGCAACATCTTTTATATTTTGAAAATGTATCTGATGTGATATTTTCCATTGATCCTGATACTAGGATTATAAACATATCACCCTCTGTAGAAAAGATATTAGGATACAAACCCGAAGAAATAATCGGTAAGTTACTTCGGGATCTTGATATCCTTACCCCGGATTCATTGGAAAAGGCCTTCTCCAATGCCTTGAGTGTCTTATCGGGTAAAAGAAACTCTTTATCACAATATGAGTTTATTTCAAAGGACGGAACAAAGAAGTTTGGTGAAGTCAGCAGTACGCCTTTATTTAGAGACGGAAAAATAATTGCGATGACTTCAGTTGCAAGGGATATCACGGAACGTAAATGTGTTGAAGATGCTCTGAAACAAAGCGAAGAAAAATACCGTACAGTTCTGGAAGCAAATCCTGATCCAGTTATCGTATACGACATGGAGGGCAAAGTAAATTATTTTAATCCTGCCTTCACAAGGGTTTTTGGATGGACTTTAGATGAGTGTTTTGGCAGGAAAATGGATTTTTTTGTTCCAGAGGATGCTTGGCCAGAAACCAAAATGATGATCAAAAAGGTGATATCTGGGGAAAGCTTTTCAGGAGTTGAAACTCTCCGTTACACAAAAGAAGGAAATATTATTCCTGTGAGTATGAGCGGAGCCATTTATAGGGGCGGGGATAAAAACCCTACGGGGAGTGTCATAAATATAAGAAATATCGATGAGCAAAAGAAGTTGGAAAGACAATTTCAGCAAGCCCAAAAGATGGAAGCTATCGGCACACTTGCCGGTGGTATTGCTCACGATTTCAATAATTTGTTAATGGGTATCCAGGGACGTATCTCATTAATATCTTTTGATACGGATCATGATCACCCCCATTTTGAATACCTCAGAGGAATAGAGGATTATATAAAGAACGCGGCCAATCTTACAAAACAACTCTTGGGTTTTGCCAGGAGCGGCAAATACGAGATAAAACCGGCTGACATGAACGAAATTATCAACAAAAGCTCTGATATGTTCGGGCGAACAAAAAAAGAGATTACCATCTATAAAAAGAACCAAACGGATATCTGGCCGGTAGAAATAGACCAACCCCAGATTGAACAGGCACTGTTAAACCTCTATGTTAATTCCTCGCAAGCAATGTCCGGAACTGGAGAGTTGTATCTTCAAACAGAAAACGTCACGTTAAGTGATAACGATGTAAAACCATATGGAGTAGAACCTGGCAGGTATGTAAAAGTATCTGTAAAAGATACTGGTGTTGGAATGGATGAAATTACTCAACGAAGAATATTTGAACCTTTTTTTACCACCAAAGAAATGGGTAGGGGAACAGGGTTAGGGCTTGCCTCAGTTTACGGAATCGTAAAGAGTCACGGGGGTATCATTAAAGTTTATAGTAAAAAGGGTGAGGGAGCCACTTTTAATATTTTCCTGCCGGCATCTACAAAAAAGGTAGTTAAACAAATAAAATTAAAAAAAGACATATTAAATGGTACAGAGACAGTTCTTCTTGTGGACGATGAGGATATGATTATAGATGTCGGCCGTGATGTTATAAAAAAATTAGGTTATAAAGTCATGACTGCTAAGAGTGGTAAAGAGGCCATAGAAATTTATAAGAATAAAGAGGCGGAGATTGACATGGTCATTTTGGACATGATTATGCCGGAGATGGGCGGTGGAGACGTCTATGATCATCTGAAAGATGTTAATCCTGATATAAAAGTTCTTCTTTCAAGTGGGTACAGCATCAATGGCCATGCAAACAAAATATTGTCTCGTGGTTGTAATGGATTTATTCAGAAGCCATTCAATATCAAGGATCTTTCACAAGAAATAAGGGCCGTTTTAGACAACTAATGTAACCTTAAGAAAGAAAAAAGCAACGATGCGCTTGGGAGTGATAAACTTTCAAACACGTTGCTTTGTGGACACCATGCTCGAAAGTAAGTCCAATTGATATAAATATACTGTAATTTAAAATGGATATCCAGATAGTGTCAAATTTGGCTTGAAGTAAGATTCTGAGATGTAAGATCAAATTTCAATTGACACACCTGATCCTTTTATCTTGCCGTCTGGAATTATTTTTCAAAAGCCACAATCCTGAAAATAAAAAGATTGAATCGGTTTTTTAGTCAACATTTAGTCAACAAATTGGAAAAAATACTCCCACATTTCCCTGTATATCCCAAAAAAGAAAAAGGGATTTAACTATTTGAAATAATTAGATCCCTGTATACCCTTGTATGTCCCTACAGTTCCGAATATAAGAGCTTCGAATCCGTAGGCCGGGGGTTCGAATCCCTCCGGGCGCAGCAAACTTGTTTAATGATTAAGGGATATTAGGGCATCATCTTGATATCCCTTTTTTCATTTTTTATGAAAATGCGTCAATTTTGCGTCAGGTTAGACCTGATTCGGACCAATTTAGGGGCAAATGCATGGGGATTATGGTTTGTGAGCAAGTGGGAAGATGGAATGAATGGGAATAGAATGGAAATCTGCTTGACTTGACATACGGAGATGATGATATCTGTAATTTAGTCGCCTCTAAAGCATCCGATATACTGACAGTATCACTCTAGTTTTTAAAAGCCCAATTTATATGACATATTCTCAATGAATCTAAAGTTTTTTAGATTTTGGGCGAATCACAATATATAGATTTTTCCAAAATTTCTAAAAATAAACGCTATCTATAAGTGGCCACAATTTTTTATGATATGAACCACTTGAAACTATTCAAGTAATGTGCCCTTCTCACAATTCAACAATCTTTCTACTTATGGATGCGGGCATTAGCTAATTAGCCGATAATTAGGTATAATACTGATAATCATAACCCTTGTGTAACAGGCAGCCGATTCCCTATAGCTTTGATCACCAGTTCGAACGAAGAGAACCCTGAATAAATATTTATGTTTTTCGACCTGTCAAAATAATTTTTCATAACAGGATGTCATGTCGTCCAAAACCTCAATCACTTGATATTCGCCCAGCCTTCCAACTCCTGGGATATGCTCATGATGATGCGAAGCCTTATCCAGTTCTTCGAGAATCCATCGCTTATCCCAGGAAGACCGGAATGGAAAGCAACGGAGGCGTGAACGTTTCCTGTCTATATTTTTAAACCGAATAAGCATGCATCTTGAACGAAAACCAGTGGAAAATGGAAAGCGCCGGTGCCGGGAATAATAATGCTTTTTGAGCCAGTATCTCTCAATGTCGGCATAGCTGCGGTTCTCCACCTCTTCCTGACGAAGCATTTCCCTTTGAACAAACCGCCAATATATATCCTCCCCGGAAAGCCTTGGGACTCCCTCATCCCATGGCGTCAAGTCGCCAGCGGCTTTACACGACTTTTCAACCTGACTCTCCAGTTCCGTCAGTCTTCGGCTTAGGCGGTGGCTCTCCTTCTCCTTTTCTGTTAGCCCGGTTTCCGTCTTTTTAATGTCATCTTCGGTCCAGTTTAAAAGACGTTCGATCTTGTTTTTGGCATCGTCAATCTTGACTGGTGCCTTATCCAGTACTTCCATGATAAATGTATCGTCTGGATTAATCATACCTAAATTATTCGGAATTCTTGAATTGAGGGTGATCCTCTGGGCAGCGCTCAAGCTTCCGCTGTCCTTTATAATTTTCAATGCATCTTCCAGCACGCTTAAGGTTGTTTTCGCATCCCAGCGAAGCTCACGCAGCTGTTCCAGTTCATCTCTTAAAAATCTTACTACCGTATTTACTTCAGACCATTTTTGTTGACTGGAAAAATAGTTTTTCTTGGCCTGTACACAAGTGTCGACGATAGAAGATTTCTTCTGCCCCGAGACCGAAGGCAGCATTGAAATATTAAAAGCAACGAAAAAGAATAATACCGCTACCAATGTGTTTACAGGTTTCATTTGTTCTTTCCCTATGATCTTTTTCTTTTTGTTAGGGCGACCTCCATGTGAGGTTAAGGTGGTCTATGTTGGTTTTCTCTCCTTCAAAGGTAATGCCTGTGCCTTTTCCCTTATAGTTAAAAATCCGTTTTTCATCACCGTCACCGCGCGTCATGGTCGTGATATACCCCTCTGACTGTGCCTGCAAAGTGCCTTCGGGAAAATTCGCCGTGCAACTCATTCTTGCGGGAGACCCCGAGGAATCTGGCTGGCCACTTCCGGAACACTGGATCGACCCTGAACCCTTGGCTGGGTACCATATGGCGTTGGTTTCGCTATCAAATGTTCCATTGTAACTCCACTGGTTATTGTCGCCACTGACGCTTCCGTAGAAGGTTATACTGGTGACTGACCATTTCCAATAGAGTTCCCACTTTCCAGAGAGATCGAACGGAGGGGGTTCCTCAGGGGACAAGGGTATAGAGGTTGGATCGGTTGTGCTTTCCTGCTCTGTGTTCTCAGGACTCTCGGCAGAAGAAGATTTTTGATGTTCCTCCTCTTTCTTTGTCCTCTTTGCTTGTTCTGCAACCCAGGCCTCCCTCCATTTTGCTTCTCTCTGAGATTGTTTTGGTCCGGTCAACCATTTATTCTCTATGTCAATGTTCTCTCGCTGTCTCCTTGATTCTATGTGGCTTCTTTCTTTTGCTCCAAGCTGGGTGTAGATTTTAGAGATGTCAATAGTTGGTTCAGTACCAGAACCCTGTGCCGCAGTAGTGCCAGACCCCTCAACTACTGCACAGCGAGGACCGCGAGGAGTTTGTTTGCAAACCATTCCCCCCCCACAGATATTGCCACCACAGCATACGGCGGGAGCAACCGCACATGTGGGGCCACCGCCGCAATTTATGCAAACCATTCCTTCCCCACAAATATTACCACCACAGCATACGGCGGGAGCAACCGCGCATTTGGGGCCACTTCCGCAGTTCAAGCAGACCATTCCCTCTCCACAAATATTGCCGCCACAGCATACGGCTGAAGGTACCGCGCATTTGGGGCCACCTCCGCAGTTCATGCAAACCATTCCCCCGCCACAGATCTCACTGCCGCAGCATTCGGCTGGAGGTACCGAACATTTAGGACCCTTTCCGCAGTTCAAGCAGACCATTCCCTCTCCACAAATATCGCTACCACAGCATACGGCTGGAGCGACCGCGCATTTGGGGCCACTTCCGCAGTTCAAGCAAATCATTCCCTCTCCACAAATATTGCCGCCACAGCATACGGCTGAAGGTACCGCACATTTAGGACCCTTTCCGCAGTTCATGCAAACCATTCCTCCACCACAAACAACGTTACCGCAGCATTCTGCAGGAGGTACTGCGTACCAGGTCTTACCTCCACAGATTATGGAAACGAGTTCTTGTTCAGGTCCGCCGCCTTGTGTCTGTATTACTATGCCACCCGGTGGCCCTTGCTGTTGCTGGCCCGGCTGACCCTGCTGAGCCTGTTGTCCTTGAGGTGGCTGACCTTGCGGCGGTTGTCCCTGACCCTGCTGAGCCTGTTGTCCTTGAGGTGGCT
>JASFHC010000087.1:0-7989 GCA_050123435.1 Desulfobacterales bacterium | reverse complement strand
GTCTCTTATTTTTCATTTTTTTTCTTTAACCTGTTTATTGTCGTATTTATGGTCCGGCATATTGCCCAGAGTAAAAGAGTCAATGTCACCATTATCCTCAATTCAATCAACGGGTATCTGCTGATCGGAATATTAGGGTCGGTGCTTCTGGTTATGACGGAAATACTGCAAAAATTTCCGTATTATCTGGATGCCGGAGCCATTAATTTCGCCGGGGGGAGTGCCAAAGGGTTTCATGATTTTTTATACTTCAGCTTTGTTACCCTGACAACCTTAGGATATGGGGATGTTACACCGGTTTCAGGGTTTGCAAAATCTGCCACGCTTCTCATTGCCGTCACCGGCCAGCTATACTTAACCATTCTGATTGCCATGCTGGTGGGAAAATTTCTCAGCCGGACGGAGACCGATTAAGCGAAAAAGCCAATGAATTAATGGTATTCTTGTAGTCGAGCGAGATCGGCCTACGAGGTGTTTATAATACTATCTCCCTACAATGATCCAATAACGGTGCAAAGACCTCCTCTGAAATTTTTTCAAATTCATCATCAAGGGGATCGGTTTCCCCGAAGCAATGCTCAAAATATGGATCTTCCGACTCTCCCCGTGCAAAATCGTTTCCGATCCATTTGTTTTTGGCAGAATTCAAAGCCGCCGATAAGGTCTGATCCTTTAACAGAAGACTGTAAGCATATTCAAAGGAAGATTCGGGAAAAAAATGCAGGGGCTCTGACATGCCCTTCCAAAAAAGTTTAAGAAGATCGTTTAGAATATCAGTGGCATTAGAAACCGGGGCAAATTCCCAGGCGGCATCTTTGCACAAAAGAAAGCTTCTAACCGGTCGTTTTTTTTAAAACAAAGCACGAAGTATAATATGATTAACCCATGTTTTTAATAGATATTTGGGTTTTGATTTTACATATCGAATCTGTATCAGCCCCTGTTCATAAATATCCGTAAGGCGACCAAAAAGAGTAAACCCCGAAATATTTATGTCAACAGTTTGATCATCCAAGTGTTTGCCGGATAGGTGATCTTCAATTTTCCGGACAAAATCTTCAGCATCCAGACTCATTTCATTATACATAAATTTTCCCACATTTCCGTGAGGAAGTTGCCCGGAGGCCTTTTTCACACGGAAAAAATCTTTGAGGTCTAATCCGGATAGCCTGTGCAACACCATTTCCTGATCAAGCACATATTTTTCCAGATGTCCCAGATTGAAATTTTCTCGTTCGTCGGATACATCTGCCGACTCAGGAAAATATATGCCCAGACGCTTTTCAAGGAGAAATTTGGCCGGATTGCTGAAAAAGGCCCGCAAGTCTTTAATGTCAAGATGTTTCCACTCTTGGGCAGGATCGGGCAGCTTGCTCGAAATTAAAGAGGGAAGATCTTTGTGGTCATAGCTGCTGCAAGCGGCTTCAAAATTTTCCCTGGAATAACTGAACAGTTTTCCGCCGGTTTTAAAATATTCCGGTGAAAAGGCCTGAAGTCTATGCAATCTTACCATCTGGTCTTCCGAAAGGCCAAATCCTTCCTCAATATAATCCATGAGTTCGCTCACGAGAACAGACGGGACAATCCGCGTATTGTCACGGATGCTCTGGCCCACATAACTGATATAAAATTTATTTCTAGAAGAGATAATGGCTTCCAGGAAAAGGTATTTGTCGTCATTTCGTCGTGACCGGTCACCGATCCTTGGAGTTTTTGCCATCAGATCAAAGCTTAATGTTTTTGTTTCGCGCGGGAAATCATCCATGTTCATCCCCACTAGACAAACCACTTTAAAGGGAATGCTTCTCATGGGGAGCATTGCGCAAAAGGTAACACCCTTCGAGATAAAACCGGTTCCAAAATTTACGGATTCAAGAAGATTCTCCAAAAAGTATTTCACTACTTCAATTTCCACAGACCCATCAAATCCGGATAATTCTTCTGTCCGTGACAGGGTATCCAGAATTCGCCGCAGGACCTGTATTTCCTGTTCTGAATCCTCATCCGGCGTGAAAAACTCCTCTAAAATTTCAACAAGCTTCACGTGCCAGTCACTTAATGTTCGAGGCGAGTCAAGAGAGCCGATGCAGGTAAATATCCGGTCTAAGAAGTTCAGAAATCTCCCCAGTATCTTTACGTCTCCTCCTTCAATTGGGTCATAAGGAAGTATTCCTGAAAACAATTTACGGTTCAAGCCCGGCATGGCATACCCTAAAAGAAGCCTTTCGATGCCAGCTTTCCATGTGTTTTCAGAAAAACCGGGAAGCCCAAACTTGCGACGGAAATCAGCATCCATTCCCCACCGGATATTGGTTTCTTTAACCCAGCGTTCCACAATTTGAATGTCCGACTCCGTCAGACCGAATCGTTCTTTTATGCCCGCGGATTCCAGCAACGCCATCACACGGGTTGTGCCAAACCTGCTGCCTTTGAGATCGAGTATGGACAAAAATCCTTCGATAATCCGGCTTTCTTTTCTTAACCCCCGGTCCGCAATGCTGAATGGAATTTGGAGTGCTTTATCTGTCTGTGCATCAAATACAGCCTCTATAAATGGCGCATAGAATTCAATATCAGGAGCCATCACCACAATATCTTTGGGCAGAAGATCAGGGTCTTCGTCAAACATGGCAAGGAGATTATCATGAAGCACTTCGATCTCCCGCATGGGACTGTGGCAAGAATGAATCTGAATCGACGTGTCAAGATCCGGTTGCACGGTGTCAGTGTCAGGTAATGGGGAAGAAATGCCGCTCGGTTCAAGATCGGAAACTGAATCCCGTGGGTAATATTTTCTGTCTGTTAAATTGTGAATATCCCACTGAATTTTAGAAAGCATATTATGTTTGTCTGGATCCTTGAACTGTTCGAACATCTGGCAATCCATCCCGCTGATCATTGAAAAGAAGTTTCGTCCCAAAGTCCCGAAGGAAGCCAGGAGCCGGTTTCCCTCTTCCAGGTAAAGTTCCTCTACAGTTCCTGTTGATGTTATATATTTTCTCTCTATTTCTTTTACTTGTTTGGCGGAGACAATCTCCGCCCAGTATTCCCTGCAGGGGTTCATCAGAAAAAGATTGACCTGAGAAATCCGAGATATTTCAAAAAACGTCTCCAGATGAAACGGCGGCAAATAAGATATTCCGAATATGGATATGCGATACGGGAGATCTTTTATTCCATGGGGTTGTTTTCTGATCTTTTCAAGAAGGGTTCTTCTCATCCAGGCTCGATGCAAGTTTTCTTTTCCGGATGAAATTTTTCTCCAGAGCTGAGCCTGCCAGTGGTCTTCCTTGCCTTTTTCCCATCCGAAAATCATTTCAGGCCGGAAAACAAGATACTGGTCAAACAGATCGGCTATTTTTTGCGAGATCTGAAACAGCTTCATGCCGTTTTTATCATCAACCATATATCTTTTCAGGCTTTTATACCCCGGCAAATCAATGGATGACTGCAAGACATTCATAATCTTGAAGGTCATGGCAACCGGATCAAACGGGGAGTCTTCCGGCAGATCAGGAATTATTTTTTTAATAAACTCCTGTAAAAACCGGTTGGGGAAAAGAAAAGAGCAGTTGGCGCAAATGCCGTTGTGCCCGGCGATTTCCATTGAGATCCAGCGCTCCATTCCCCTGCTCTGAACAACGATAATCTCCGGTACAAGCGGAGAAGGCAGGGGGTCTCTCACAATCCGTGCCAGTTGTCGGGCAAGAATTTCCATGTGATTGCTGGTATATATTTTAAGATTATGCATGGATAGTCTCTATATTGACAATCTATCACCTTTCTGTAAGGATTGTAAAGAGGCCCCTACCCTATATTTTTTTTGAGTAAAAGATAATGAAAAATAAACCCAGAGCAATCTTTTTAATAATAACAGCATTCCTTTTAACTGTTATCGGAACACCATCTCATGCGAAAATCGTAATAGATCAGCTGGGAAGAAAGATAACAATTCCGGATATCCCTCAACGGGTTGTGGCTCTGGCCCCGAATATCACGGAAATCATATACGCTCTGGGTCAGGAGAATCTTTTAAAAGGGGTAACTCTATATAGCGACTTTCCTCCTGCGGCCGTAAACCTCCCTAAAGTGGGCTCTTATGTGCAGCTCAATTTAGAAAAAATAGTGGCGTTAAGACCTGATCTTTGTATCGCTATCAAGGACGGCAATCCCAGGATGGTCGCCAACCGTCTGGAATCTCTTAATATACCCGTATATGCGGTTGATCCCAGGAATCTGGAAACGATCATGCAAACTGTTCTGGAAATCGGCAACCTTCTGAATGCCAACCAACAGGCCGAACTTTTAGTGCAACGCATGCGATTCCGGGTTTTTAAAGTTAAATCCCTGGTGGCAAATGCTGAATACCGCCCCCGGGTCTTTTTCCAGATCGGTATTTCTCCTATTGTATCTGTGGGAACGAATACCTTTATGCATGAACTCATTGTCCTTGCCGGTGGAAAAAACCTTGCCCAAGGGCCGGTTGCCTATCCTCGGTTTAGCCGGGAACAGGTTCTTGCCCTTTCTCCGGAAGTCTTAATTATAACCTCTATGGCTCGGGCCGAGGTATTTGAGCAGGTCAAAGCGGATTGGAGCCGCTGGCCCAATATGCCTGCAATTCGAGATCATCGCATTTTTCTTGAAGATTCCAATTTTTTTGATCGTCCTACGCCACGGTTGGTGGACGGTCTTGAGTTGCTGGTCAAACTGATACATCCCGAACTTTTTGATGAAACGCAGTGAAACCTAAAACGCCATTGCTCCTAAAACGACTGTCGGTTATTTCGCTGTCTCTTGTGCTTGTGTTGCTTATCGCAATGCTTCTGGGGATTTCCATGGGATCGACCAGCAGCGGAATCAAGATGATTTTTCAAAGCTTGCTAAAAGCAAAAGAATCGGACCCCATGCTGGATACCATCATCTGGCAGATTCGCTTTCCACGGGTTCTTTTGGCAACTCTGGTGGGTGCGGCCCTTTCTCTGGGAGGTCTTGTTTTTCAGGCTCTGCTTCGCAACCCCCTGGCTGAGCCTTACATCCTTGGGATTTCAGGAGGGTCGGCCATCGGAGCCATTATCGGAATCCTGATAGGATTCTCCAAGTTTCCCGGGGTAAGCCTCACGGCCTTTGCCGGAAGTATCGCTATCCTTCTTCTGATTCTGATCATGTCCTCAGGACAAACCATTCTTAAAAAAGATGCGCTCCTTCTTTCAGGTGTTATGGTAAACGCTTTCTGTGCTGCGGTCATCATGTTTCTCGTCTCTATGACCCAGGACTCCAGGCTTCATAATATTATTTTCTGGCTCATGGGCGACCTTTCAATGGTCGATATCAGCCATGCGGGAATACTTGCTGTAATACTCTTCCCCTGTTTTATCCTGATTTTTTGGTTTTCCAATTCCATGAATCTGCTGATGATGGGCAAGGAAATGGCACAAACCATGGGAGTTAATATAAAGACGGTAACCGTTATTCTGCTGGTAACGACGTCATTTATGGTCAGCGCAACGGTTTCTTACTGCGGCCTTGTCGGTTTTGTGGGACTGGTTGTGCCGCATCTGCTTCGACTTGTTTTCGGGCCGGACCACCGGGTGCTTGTTCCGGCATGTGTTCTTGGCGGAGGCACCTACCTTGTTATTTGTGATGTCCTGGCACGGGTTCTTCCGAAACAAGGCGAGATGCCCGCAGGGGTTATTACTGCAATGATCGGTGCGCCCCTTTTTATCTTTTTATTAAAAAAAACCCGGCGATAGTATGGCGATACGTGTTAAAAACCTCAATTATTATTATGGAGATTTCCCGGCCCTGAAAAATATCACCTTTTCTGTCACAACAGGTGATTTCTTCATTATCATAGGCCCAAACGGTTCTGGAAAAACCACATTGATGAAAGTGCTGGCTGGGATCTTGAAATCTAAAGCCGATCAACTGGAAATACTGAACCGCTCCGTTGATCACTATAGGCGGAAAGCACTGGCACGAACGGTTGCTTTTGTTCCTCAAATGATACCGGTAGATTTCCCTTTTACGGTAAACGAAATTGTACTTATGGGGCGATCACCCTATCTCGGCATGCTGGGACTCGAACAAGAAAAAGATTTGAAAATTGCAGCCCAAGCGCTGGCTTTCACCGGCGCAGAACATTTGGCACATCGGAAATTAGACCAGTTAAGCGGCGGAGAGCAACAGCGGGTCTTTGTTGCAAAAGCCATTTGTCAGGAACCCGAAATTATTCTTCTGGACGAACCCACTGCTTCCCTGGACCTTACCCACCAGGTCCGTCTCATGGATTTAATGGAAAAACTAAAGAATGAAAGGGGAATCACCGTGGTTATGGTTTCCCATGACGTCAATCTGGCGGCCATGTACGGTGATCGTTTGCTTTTACTCAATAAGGGGGAAATTGTACAGCTGGGGGCCCCAAGAGAAGTTCTCACCTTCCAAACGCTGGAGCAGGTTTACGGCTGCACACTTTTGGTGGATGAAAGCCCTCTCGGCAAAACTCCGCGAGTGACTCCGGTACCGCGAAAATATATGACCTAAAATAAGTTAATGCACGATTTAGGTATGAATATCGACAGGCGGGAAGACCAATAGTTTGTCGTTCTGCGCAGGTTTAGAAAAATATATTCGGGAGATTTTTATGAAAGGATATGTACAGGTTTACACCGGAAACGGCAAAGGAAAAACCACGGCCGCTTTGGGCCTGGCGGTAAGGGCCGCCGGTGCAGGGCTGAAAGTATTTATTGCACAGTTCATCAAGAAGGGCGAGTACAGCGAAATTAATGCCCTCAAAAGGTTTTCCGATCTTATTACCATCGAGCAATACGGCCGAGGACGATTTATTAAAGGAAAGCCGTCACATGAAGATATCCAAGCCGCCGGGAAAGGTCTTGAACATATAGAAAAAATAATCGATTCAAAAGAGTACCAGGTAATTATACTTGAAGAAGCCAATGTGGCCGTAACGTGCGGGCTCTTTTCAGTAGAAGATCTTCTAAAAATTATTGATAAAAAACCGGATGATCTCGAACTTGTCATCACCGGCAGAAACGCAATGCCTGAAATCATTGAACGGGCAGATCTGGTTACAGAAATGAAGGAAATCAAACATTATTATCAAAAAGGTGTGAAAGCCAGGGTTGGAATCGAGAAATAGCTGTTCACGGGTTTCAGAGGTTCAAAGTTCACCGATCTGCATTGGAAACTTTATTTGTGCCCGATATAGCGATATAGATTTATGGATTGACACGACAAGTGGTTTCAAAGCCTTCAATCAGGTTCAAAGTCAAGGCGGAACGGGGGATTCAAACGCAGGAATATATTTAATATTTCGAGTATTGAATCCCTCGGTCTAACACAGAGATTGCTCCTGAGGGGAGGTTTTGAAACTACTTATAGATATTTTTCTTGACGTAACCGCTTTATTTAGTCTAAGTAAATTTTCTGTTCAGACGCTCAATTTGAGCTTAATAGGGAACCCCGTTAAAATCGGGGACGGGCCCGCCGCTGTAATCCCTCCTTTTTCTGATTTCATGTGGAAAAGGGAACCCTTTTAGCCGTTGTGTGCCACTGTTCGGATACGAATGAGTCTGTTGATTAATGAATCAACAGACTCATGAATGGGAAGGCCGCTAGAAGGGCGGGAAAGTCAGAAAACCTGTCTGAACATAAGGCATAACTTGAAACCTATGAAAAACGTTCAATTTTGCCTGCCCAGTTAAATCCGTATTTAATATTTAACCGGGGTTCAAGACCAGGGAAGGCGAAAATTTTAACCGCAGGAATACATTAAGTATTTTGAGGATTAGAATTTGAGCCTGACGCCGGAATTGGGTAAAAGGGGGCGTTTAGCAAAGGTTTCAACCTTCGTGGACGGGAGGTGCCTTACTTAGATCTTGAGGATTAAAAAGGGAAATCCCCGGATCGATTCATTTCGGTCCGGGGATTTTTTTTGGTCCCGGACCCTAACTATAAAAAATCTTAGGGGAA
>JASFHC010000086.1:0-8109 GCA_050123435.1 Desulfobacterales bacterium | reverse complement strand
TGCTTATGGAATCTTAGCTTCCATCATCAACGATCCGGCCATCGGTCCCGACAGTTATACCGGCTATCTGGTTTCCACGCTGCAGGGGTCCACCGAAACCACATTTTACGTGTTGGCGGTTTATTTTGGAGCCGTACAGGTGCGTCGAATCCGCCATTCACTCGCTGCAGCGTTGACCGCCGATGTGGCCGGTGTGGTCTTTGCAGTCCTGGCCTGTTCGTTTTTTCTCGGATAGAAACGGCTCTCCTTTCGTGTCCCAAAATTTTTGTATCTCTTTTAAAACTTTTAACAGACAACAAATAACGGATAACACCTAGTCGAGTTTTGACTCGATTGGGGGTAAACATTGCTTTCCGCCAGTAGCTGTTGAATATTCAATCCGTAAATTACTTTCTTATGGAATAGTTATATTTCTCAGCATGTTGTTTATGCTCAATTGAAGTATAGGTTAAAAATTCTATTGATTGGATCTTCAGAATTCTCGACTTTTACGGTGTTCGGATATACAATGTTGTGTAAACCTATATCCGGAACAAAAATTAACGAGGTAAAACAAACACCGGGAGATTTAAATGGAACCGATCTATGTTGCGGCTTTACTCAGCTTTATCGCCGGCCTTTTGGGCTATATTATCATTCGCTTTTGGATATTACCCATCGTCAGATATATAAAGATTAAGGGCCGCCTTACATCCGATATTGGAGCGCTGCTGGATATGTTGCAAGCCGACCGGCCGCAGAATAATCAAGGCGCACAAATACAAGATATAGGGGTGTCCGTGCGCCGTCACTGTTCGGACCTGGTTTCCACCTACCAAAACGACCTGCCTTATTGGTACCGGCTCCACCTTGAAAGTAAAAAAGAACAGCCATTAGAGGCCGCCAAGTTTTCCATGCGCCTTGCCAACACACGCCAACCGGAACATGCGTTACGACAAGCAACTGAGATTAAATGTCTTTTACGCATTAAACGCTCCGCTTCTCAATGAAAAAAGAATTGACAGAAGGGTGGACTTAGGGGCTTTGCCCCAATTGGAATAATGGCTCCGATGAAACTTCTTATTCACCTGCCTTGATCTTGAACAAAAATCCTCGTTTATGGATAGATACTAACTGGCTGTTTTAAAGCTGAAAAATGTAAGGACAAAGTACTTGCGATTTACGAGAAAAAATTTGTATGATATTAATATGCTGACGCATAATGACCCGAGTACGGCAATACGAATGAGAAAATTTTGATTGTCACAATAAAGAACAAAAACAAAAAAGGGGGATAAAATGCTTCTGGGATTTAATGGGAGTCCAAAACCAAATAGTAATCTGCGAAGGATAATTGAAATGATGTTAAAAGAATCCGGAAAGGATTACCGGATATATGATTTGGCGCAAATGAATATCACGCCTTGTGTGGGATGTGTCAAGTGTGCCAAAAACAACCGGTGTGTCGTTGAAGACGATATGTTCCCCTTATATGATCAAATCGTGGAATCTGATGCTATTGTCGTTGGTGCGGTCGTATATTTTAGAAAAGCAAATGGGTTTACCCATAATTTTCTTGAACGATTTTTCCCTTTGCGTCATAAAAAACCTCGAACCATGGGAAAGCCGGCTGTATCGGTAGCTGTGGGAGGTAACGAAGCGGAAATTGTGTGCGATGAAATCAGCTATCATTTAAGTAGTTATTTTAATTTCGAAATAGTGGATAAACTCTTCTACAATACCATGACTCCCCCGTGTTTTATATGCGGATTTGGAACCACCTGTAAATATGGTGGGCCGGCACGTTGGATGACTCCCGAGGAATTTGACAATTTTAATAAGGTTACCCCAGACATGTTCCAAAAATTTGAGACAGATAATAAGATTGTAAAGAGGGTAAAAGAAATAGGGAGACAGCTGGGTAGTATATAATTTTTGCTCGGACACCCGTAAGCCCAAGTTGCTCCAGAGTTATCTTTACGAATCCTTATGGTTGAGTTTTTATGATGGAGTCGCTGATTCTTCATGGAGCGACTGAATCGAAAAAACTCCCCGATTCCTCAGTTAAATCAGCCTTTTGAGATTTTTTGGTATAACGGAGAGATTTCGCGTAAAGTCTTCACCACATTGCGAAGCGATTTTAAAAAAAGGTCGATATCTTCTTCGGTATTGTCCTGACCGAGTGTAATTACCAGCGTACCTTGGGCGTCCGCATGGGAAAGTCCGATGGAAATCAAAACATGGGATGCTCTAAGGGATCCGGTGGCACAGGCTGAGCGCGTGGACACCGCAATGTCGTCATCATCCAGCATCAGCATTACGCTTTCACCTTCGATATATTTAATGGATACCGACAACAAATTCGGCAAGCTGTTTTCCGGTGGTGTATTGATGATGTACTCATCGATGTGCTTGGGCAATTCATTGATCAGCCTGGATTTAAGATTTTCCAAATGTGCCAGCCATCCAGGCAACTTTTTTTTGGTGATCCCGGCAGCCGTTGCCATTCCGATGATGCCGATCAGATTTTCGGTTCCCGCACGCTTGTTGTTTTCCTGAACACCACCGTCGAGTAACGGCCAAACCATGGTACCCCGACGAACATAAAGCCCGCCCACGCCTGTGGGACCATAAAAGGTGTTAGACGCAAAACTCAAAAGATCCACCCCCATTTTCTGAACATCAATGGGGACGACACCTACGGAATCGACGGCGTCCGTATGAAAGACAATTTTCTTCTGACGAGTAATCTTAGCAATTTCTTCAATAGGTTGAATCGTTCCAGTTTCGTTGTTGCTGTGCATGATGCTTACCAGTATGGTTCCATCGGTAATGGCATCGGACACATCCGCCGGATTGACACGCCCGTATTCATCCACATCCAGGGAGGTGACGGTATACCCAAGCCCTTTGAGTCGTCGAATACTTCGGATTACAGCATTATGCTCGATGTTTGACGTGATGATATGCTTACCTTTTTTGGCATTGGCCAAAGCAGTTCCTTTGACGGCATGATTCACAGACTCGGTTCCTCCGGAAGTGAACACCACTTCTTTGGGGTTTGATGCATTGATAAGGTCCGCCACGGTTTCACGCGATTTTTCCAATATCTCAGCGGCCGTTTCGCCCCGTTTATGCTGGCTGGAAGGGTTATGGTAATCCTCCCGGATGGCGGCGACCATAGCCTCTTTAACTTCCGGCAGGAGCGGGTTGGATGATATGTGATCCAAATTAATAATGCGCATGGTCATAATCCTTTCTCAGATAGGAATTAGTGATCTTCGGCAAGACTGTGCTGACAGGCTTCACAGAATTCCGTGCCTTCATCAAGCTCTACATCACAGTAAGGACAGTAACACTGATCTCCCCGGTCATGTTCATGTTCTTCTTTGCGTTTGAGTTCTACCCGGGGTTTCCCTGCTTTTCGATTTTCATAATCTTTTATGGCCATTTGCAGAGCATCAGCGCCTAAATTAGAACAATGCAGCTTGTTTTTAGGCAAACCCTCCAGGGCATTGGCAACATCTTTGTTGGTAATCTGTTTGGCCTGGTCAATACTTTTTCCCCTGGCGAGTTCCGTTAGCATACTGGAAACCGCGATTGCCGATCCACATCCAAAGGTTTGAAATTTGATATCCTCTATCTGCTCGTCTGTGATTTTTAAATAGATGGTCATCATATCTCCGCATAACGGATTTCCAACTTCTCCAACGCCGTCTGCATCTTCGATAATCCCTACATTCCTGGGATTCCTGAAATGGTCCATTACAACCTCGTTATACATAGTTTTTCCCTCCCTAAAATTGGTTCCTGACGAATAATTGTTAAATCATATATTAATCATTATTCGTTCAAAGTAAATGATACTATTTTTTTCATATTGGAAATGCCCTATAATTGCTTTCTTAAAAAATTGAAAGTCGAAAAATTCAAAGTTTACATCCGAAATCGTTAATGATAGTAATATGCTGACAGATGCTAATTTAGGCATCAAAACAAGCATGAATGATTGATCTGACGATCACAATCTGTTGAATGGAGCATTTTTGTACTAGAAAGGAATATAAACTTAATGATAATTGAAAGAAGAAAACATCCCAGAGTTAAAACAAATAACCTCATATCTTATGTTTGTGTTGATGATAGCGGGAAGCAAACAAAAAAAGGGAGAGGAAAAGCCATAAATATATGTCAGGGAGGAATTCAGATAGAAACTCACAACCCGATTGAATCGGAGGATGTTTTGTTACTTGCCATCGATATTGAAGATGAGTTGGCGAAAATTAAAGGCAAGGCCATTTATTGCACACCAGACGACTTCGGGAAGTTTCGAACTGGAATTCAGTTTCTTGAAACCAATGAAAAAATCGTATCATTTGTAACAAACCTGTTAAAAACTTATAGCGAATTATTAGGGATAGTTTAACCCGCCGTAACATCTCGGTAGATATCTTTCCCAGAGGACCGGGCTTTGGCTATCCAAGGGGTGTTTTGCAAAAGTCTTATAATCTTATGGACTATTATAACAAACTCGGAAACTTCCGAGAGTCAAAACAACCAGCCTCATATCTTATGGTTACAGAGATGATAGCGGAGATGAAATAGAAAAAACATGGGAAAGCTATAGGGAAAATCCATTTATATTGATTTCTTTGTTTCTATAAGTTATTTTAAAAATAGCTGAATCCACCGAAAATACAAACCAAAATCATGAAAATAGAAGTCAGTATAACCATACTGGAAAAACAAATTTATAAATTTGGATAAAAAAGGTTTCTCGCGTGGAAAATAATGGACTTGATAGAAACGAAATCCGTGCTTCAATATTTGAGATGGTTAATCGTATATCCGATGATGAGATGCTTTCACGTTCAAGAGAATTGAAAGGACGACCGTAAACTTTTTAAAATCAATGGGGGAATTGTTCGTATTAGCCCTGATGGTATTTGTGCAAAATTCAAAATAGAAAGCCAGGTACAGGAAGAGGCTATAAAAAGCCTTATAGACATAATCTGACAATTGTAACTTCTCGATTAGTTGCGGCTTCTTAATAGTAATATTGAGCCTGACCCCAGAGGATTGGGCGACGCATTCCACGGGGTAGGCGCAGGAATTGTGCAAAAGGAAGCGTTTTGCAAAGGTCTCTATAAGGAACTGCCGGGCTCTCTTAAGATTAGGTTTGATAAAATGATATTTAAATCGGAGACAAAACCACCATGAAAATGTCATCTTTAAATGCTATTTCTCCTGTTGACGGTCGTTATCGCAAGGTTACCGAGAAGCTCGCCGATTATTTTTCCGAAGGCGCATTGATAAAATATCGTGTGATGGTGGAGGTGGAATATTTTATTGCATTATGCAAGTTGCCGCTTCCTCAATTGATGGATATTAACAAGAATATATTTGAAGCACTGAGAAGTATTTATAAGGAGTTTTCCAACGATGACGCTCGCAGAGTAAAAGATATCGAGGTCGTTACCAATCATGACGTCAAGGCAGTTGAATATTTTCTCAAGGAGAAATTTGATAAGCTGGGGTTGTATCCCTTCAGGGAGTTTATTCATTTTGGCTTAACTTCCCAGGATATTAACAATACTGCCGTGCCCAGCTCGTTAAAAGATGCATGGGTCCATGTTTTGCAACCTGTTTTAGATGAGATTGTTGATACGTTGAATGAGCAAGCCAATCAATGGAAAGAGGTCCCCATGCTGGCAAGAACCCACGGTCAGCCGGCATCGCCCACCAGCCTGGGCAAAGAAATTTTTGTGTTTGTGGAGCGGTTGAAAAAGCAGAAAAGCCTTTTGGAAACCATCCCGTTTTCCGCAAAATTCGGGGGGGCAACCGGTAATTTCAATGCCCATTATGTAGCCTATCCCGAAATCGATTGGACGGGGTTCGGAGATCATCTGGTAAGCCAGGTGTTAGGACTTGACCGATCAAAGGTTACTACCCAGATCGAACATTATGATAATCTGGCAGCATTTTGTGATAACCTTAAACGCATCAATACCATTCTCATCGATCTGAACAGGGATATTTGGATGTACATCTCCATGGATTATTTCAAACAAAAAATAAAGGACAGCGAAGTAGGATCTTCGGCCATGCCGCATAAAGTCAATCCCATCGACTTTGAGAATTCAGAAGGCAACCTGGGTATGGCCAACGCGGTTCTTGAACATCTCTCCGCCAAGCTTCCCGTTTCTAGACTTCAGAGGGATCTGACCGATTCCACGGTTACCAGAAATATTGGGGTGCCGCTTGCCCATACACTCATTGCTTTTGCATCCCTTTTAAAAGGACTGGGCAAATTGATTTTAAATTCCGAGGCCATTCATGCGGATCTGCAGGATAATTGGATGGTGATCAGTGAAGCCATCCAGACCGTTTTGCGCAGGGAAGGGTATCCGGAACCGTATGAAGCCCTCAAGGAATTAACACGGACCCATTTGCGCATTGACCAAAAGACGATTGTCGAATTCATAGAAAGTCTGACTGTTGATCAAACCGTTAAAGAAGAATTAAAAAGAATAACCCCTCAAAATTATACGGGCATCCACGATTTCTAAAACGGAATTCGTAGTTTAAACTTCTCGAATTTTCTACAATCTATTGAAATTAATTCAGGATTTTGGTGAAAATCTTTGACCCCATCAATACCCCCCTGACGGGAACCAACCTCATTGAAGCAAGTGCGGGTACCGGAAAGACCTATGCAATTGCCGGAATCTATTTAAGGCTGGTTCTCGAAGAACACCTTACCACCGATCAGATTCTGGTCGTAACCTTTACCCAGGCTGCCACCCAAGAGCTTAAAGACCGGATCCGCAGTACGCTTTTGAAGGCGAAATCCGCATTCTCAAAGGGGTCGAGCAGCGATGATCTGATCAACAGGCTTGTAAAGAAACATGAAAATCCGACTCAGGCCGTTCGGTTGATTCAAGACACCCTTATTGACTTTGACAATGCCGCTATTTTTACCATACACGGGTTTTGCCATAGGGTACTGAATGAGCATGCGTTTGAAACCCAAAGTTTATTCAACACGGAACTGGTTATTGATCAGACCGATATCGCCAGGGAAATTGTGGAGGACTTCTGGAGAAACCATTTTTACAGCATGCCTGTGGAATTTATAAGCTATGCCAGCAAAAAGATATCCGGTCCGGAATATTTTTTAGCACTTTTGGCAAAAAAAAATGCGCCGGATATGAGGATTATTCCGGAACTCGAGCCCGCTGACTTAGAGAGCCTTGATGGTTTTAGAAATATTTTCGAAAAGCTTAAAATTGCCTGGGGAATGTCAAAGGAAAAGGTAATACCGTTATTAAAAAATCCGGGTTTAAGCGGTACGGTTTACGGAAGTACGAAGACAAAAATAAAGCACACGGCTTTCTCCAAAAGAGACTTTAAGGTTTTGTCCATGACTCGAACCATGGATAGATTCGTTGATTCAAAGTCAATGGGCTTTCCGGTATTTAAAGATTTCGAAAAATTTACTGCTACCAAACTTGCGGCGTCCACCAGAAAAAATTATATTCCCCCGTCTCACGATTTTTTTAATATATGTGACGAACTCCATAAAAAAGGCATTGCCCTTGAGGCGGAAATGGAACAGGGGCTGTTATATCTAAAAACCTCGTTTTTCAGCTACGCCCGGGAACAGCTTCCGGCTAGAAAAGAGAAGAGCAACATACAATTTTTTGACGATCTTTTGATAAGAATAAAAAAAGCACTTGAAAATCCCGGCGGGAATGAATTGGCATCAACCATTCGCCGGCAATATAAAGCAGTCCTTGTGGATGAATTTCAGGATACCGATTCTGTTCAGTATGAAATAGTACGCCGGCTCTTTGACTCGAAACAAAATGTTCTGTTTATGATCGGCGATCCAAAGCAGGCCATATACGGTTTCAGGGGTGCTGATATTTTTTCGTACCTGACCGCTGCAGGCAATGCGGATTCAAAATATACTCTGGTAGAGAACTGGCGCTCAACGCCCGGTTTGATTAGAGCCGTAAATACCATATTTTCAAATATTCCATCACCGTTTGTTTTTAAGCAGATCGGGTTTGAAAAAGGGACCTCCGGGGAACAAATCCAATCCATGGATGATCCCTCTCGGCGGCG
>JASFHC010000085.1:0-8121 GCA_050123435.1 Desulfobacterales bacterium | reverse complement strand
TTCGATTCGAAGCAGCAACCGACGAGGAAGTCGTAGATGCCCTTTCATTTACGATTCAAAAAGAGGGGTTGATCCCGGCGCTAGAGTCGGCCCATGCTTTTGCACAGGCATTTAAGGAGGCACCGGCCATGTCTAAAGAAGATATTATCCTGATCAATCAATCCGGCAGAGGAGACAAAGATATTTTTACCGTTGCCGATGCATTTGCCGACCCAAAGTGGCAGGAATTTATCAAGGAAAAAGCAGAGGGGTATTATGATTGAGTCCTATCTGAAAAGCAGACTTCAAAAAAAAAAGATTCTGTTAATGACACATATTGTTTTGGGTTACCCCACATTCGATGATAGTTTCAACATCATAGAATCCATGGTTAACGCAGGTGTGGATCTGATGGAGCTGCAAATCCCGTTTTCCGAACCCATTGCAGACGGCCCGGTAATTCTTCATGCCAATCAAAAATCTCTCTCAAGAAAGACAACCGTTAAAAAATGTATAGATTTTGCCCAAAAGGTTACCGGAGCTTTTGATATTCCATTTCTTTTTATGAGTTATTACAATATTCTTTTTAAATACGGGGTTGGCAGGTTTACTCAATCAATGGCCCAAAGCGGTATCAAGGGTTCTATTGTGCCGGACCTTCCCCCGGAAGAGGGGAAGGACTATCTTGATGCCATGGAAAAACACAACCTATCTCCGATTTTCATTTTCTCTCCAACCACGCCGGATGAGCGGATGAAATATCTTGCCTCCTTTGGAAAAGGATTTATCTATTGCGTGGCCAGAAAGGGGGTGACCGGTGTGACCACGGATTTTTCCGAACAGCTGAAAAAATATCTTGCTCGATGCCGGAAAGCCACAAATCATCCTCTGGCACTAGGCTTTGGTGTGAAAGAGAAAAAAGATGTCGATTTTTTAAAGGGAAAAGCCGATATTGCAGTGGTGGGATCACAAACCATCCGGCTGGTTGATAAAGAAGGCGTTGGAGCGGTCGGTGAATTTATCAAAAGCCTTAGATGAACTCGTTAAAAGTAAAAATTATGATGGCTTCGTAAAAAGTTCAAGTTCAAGGCGTCGCGAACTTCTTGGAATAAGGCGTACTTATGTACGCCGCAGTGAACACGAAATGAAGCGCAACGCAGGAATTGGATTTTTTACGAAATCGTCAACGGTATTTTCGAAAAATCAAAGTCGCATTCGTGCCGCCAAAGCCGAAAGAATTGGATAGAGCAGTATCAATTTTTGCCTTTTTTGTCTCCCCGTAAATATAATTCAATCCCTTGCATTCCGGATCAATTTGTTCTAGGTTCAAAATCGGCGGAACTTTATCATCATAAACAGATAATACGCTCAAAATTGCTTCAATTCCTCCTATGGCTCCCAGAGAATGTCCTACCTGAGATTTATTCGCTGTTATAAAGGGCCGTTCTCTATCGGATCCAAAGACTTCTTTTATGGCATTGGCTTCATTAATATCCCCTTTGGGCGTCGATGTAGCATGGGGATTGATTAAATCCACTTCTTGGGGCTCAATTTGGGCATCTTCCAAGGCCAGTTTAACGCATCTAATGGCGCCATCAACATCGGGCTCAGTAATATGGCTGGCATCCCCGGTCATTCCAAAACCAATGACTTCTGCATATATCTTTGCCTTTCTATTTAAAGCATGTTCCAGCTCTTCCAATATTAAAATACCTGATCCGTCTGCCATAACAAAGCCGTTACGGTTTGCATCAAATGGCCGGGAAGCGGATTGGGGGGTTGTGTATTTTGACGACAGCGCTTTAAGCGCATGAAAACCGGCTATGGTTAATGGGGTAATCGAGGCTTCTGTTCCACCACAGGCAATGGCGTCTTCTTTGCCCAGTTGAATTCTCTGGAAAGATTCACCAATAGCATGAGCACCGGAAGCGCAGGCCGTTGCGATGCAAGCATTGGCGCCTTTGGCTTTAAAAGAAATACTGACATTTCCGGCCGCCAGATTCGGTATCAAACGGGGAATTAAAAAAGGAGACACTTTTTTACCGCTTAAGAAACGTTTAAATTCATTTTCCCATGACTGGGGCCCCCCCAAACCCGAGCCGATAATGACGCCAATCCGATACGGATCAACTTCTCCTTTTTCTAAATTTACATTAGAATCGGCAATGGCTTCCAGCGTTGCTGCATAGGCAAACTGGATAAACGCATCCATATATTTAATTTGTTTGAGATCCTCTTTCGAAAAACCTTGTTTTTTCTGTTTGACAATATCTTTAATGTTAAAATCTTTGACTTCGCCGGCAATCAAAGGAAAATCTTCCGCCAGTTTATATTTGGACTTCACTTCATCCAGATCACCCCACTGGGTAATCCAGTCAATACCTGATTTGCCTGCAAGCATGGCCTCCCATGTGGTCGGTACATCCAGTCCCAGTGACGTGACCATCCCTAAACCGGTGACCACAACCCTTTTTAGTTCTATGGTTTTTCTCATTTTTTTACCCCTTAAAATATCTTTTTCGCTTTTTTATTAAAACCGCATCTTAAAATAGTATCCAGAAAAGTGGCGACTTTTCCAATATCCTTTTCTCCGGGACTCGATTCCACACCGGAACTGACATCCACGGCATGTGGCGAACTCACCTTTATTGCATGGGAAACATTTTCGGGCGAAAGCCCTCCGGCAATGATCAGCGGATGTATATCGCCAAAGCTTTTGGCCTGATCCCAGTTCCATTCCAGCGCGTTCCCTCCGGGAAGTTTGCCTTGGCCGCATTCCACCAGAAACGCCGATGCCGGATAATTTTTCGCATCTTTTAAAGAGGGATTACCGTCAATAAACAGGGCTTTTATCACTAGAAGGTTTTCGTTACAAAGGCGGCGAACCAGTTCAGGGGATTCCTGGCCGTGGAGCTGGACTGCAGAAAGTTGACAGTATTTAACGTGATTCATAATGTTTGAAAACGATTCGTTGACAAAAACGCCCACGGTTTTGACACGATCCGTTACTGCCGAACAAATTTTTCTGGCCCGGTCGTCTGTCAGATGTCTCGGGCTTTTGGAATAAAAGACGCATCCGATGGCGTCCGCCCCAAGCGCTACGCATTGCAGAGCGTGTTCGACCCGGGTCAGGCCGCATATCTTGGCCTGTGGTATAAAATTATTTTTGTTCATTTTATGGCTAGAACAGGAGGATAAACTGCTTTAATTATTTTCCCAGTTTTTTCGAATAAGGATATTATAATTGCCGGGATATTTATAATGCAAGACTTTTGTGTGTTTTTACGGTCGTTGGGGTTTCTCAGGTGCATTTTTTCCCAGGAGCAATTTGAGGAAATCCCTCGGGTTGTCCGCACGAACGAGGCTTTCGCCGATCAGAAAATTCCATATTCCCGAATCGTTCATTTTTTCAATGTCTTTTCGTGAACGGATTCCGCTAGCAGCTACGGCCACCTGATCGGGCGCAAGAAGAGAGTTCATACGGATTGAGAGGTGGATATCGGTATCAAAAGTTCGCAAATTGCGGTTGTTTATCCCAATAAGCCTGGCGTTGGCCCGGGTAGCCTTTTCCAGGTCTTTTTCCGAATGAATTTCCACCATGACATCCATTTGAAGTTCGTTGCATAGGTTAAGATAATCTTTCAGTTGTTTGGGGTCAAGAATGCGGGCAATCAGCAAAAGGGCATCCGCCCCCATCACCGCAGACTCAAAAATCTGGTAGGAGGAGATCAAAAAGTCTTTGCGAAGCACCGGAAGGGTTGTGCTTTGCCGGGCGTGTTTCAAGTCATGGATACTACCCTTAAAGTGAGACCGGTCGGTCAAAACGGACAGAGCCGCCGCTCCTCCTTTCTCATATTCCTCCGCATATGTAATCGGATTCAAATCCGGACAGATGACCCCCTTAGACGGGGAGGCCCGTTTGATTTCAGCAATAACATTTGCTCCGGATGGACCGGGTTGCGCAAGTTTCTGTAAAAACGGGCGTCGTTTTTGTGGAATCAGAGCTTTTTCACGGAGCAGACGTTCCGGCAACCGGTGTTTTGCCGCTGCTATTTCCTGTTTTTTATCTTCAACGATTATTTGTAAAAAATCTTTTTTCATTTTTTTTGATCAATTTAATGTCTCAAGATTTCTACAACATCCAATCAATCTATAATTCCAGTTGGGTCCAAGCCAATAAGTCGGCCCGTTTTCGTGTTTTTCTTACAAAAACACAAACCGGTAAATTCTTCAACTTTAAAAGCATTAAAAAAATGATTTGCTTCATTAATTGATGGCTCGGGGATTTTTCTCGATTCCTTATCCATCCCAAACCGTTCAACAAAGGTGTTGATAACCTACCTCCAAAACTGTTATAAACCCTGGGCGTCCCAACAACCTTGATGACAGGGGTTTTGATTTTGAGATCATGGATTAATAATAACCCATGCCCATCGATTTGGCTGTGTCTGGATTGCCGATCCTGCATGTCAGCCTGCAGCCAAGGCGTTAAAGGTGCGCGGATTATTCGCCAAATTCAGCAGATCGCATATGAAGAAGGTTTTGTGGCTAAAGACTTCCCCATAAGGTGGGAACAGCTGAAAAGCGAGGTGTATGTACAGTATATTCACGAAGTCGACAAACTCTTAGAAAAAGCTAGAACAGTGAAACAGTTGACGAAAAATCAAAATATCCAAGACATACATGATTCTATTTGTGGCTATTTTTTGCTTTAAGGAGGACATATGAAGGACGTTACACCGATCAATTATAAAATTCGCTTCGTGCCCGATTTGGTAAATTTCACATTCGGTGCGTTTGCTCAAATTTTATTGGATGCTCAAAATTCGGTTAAAGAGATTCCGCTGAACATTCTGGAACTCGCAATCTGGAGCTGCAACGTTCTGGAGGAAAACAAATCTGTTGAGTGTCCTTTTTTGGTAAATACCCAAAAAGAAGAACTTCGCATCGTTCTACCGGAACCAATGACCGGGAATATTACGGTTCGGATAGACTATCAGGGACATATCAACGATAAAATGGCCGGCTTTTATCGAAGCGGCTATATGCGTCGGAAAAAACAAAAGTATATTGCCGTGACCCAGTTCGAAGAGAGCGATGCCCGGCGGGCTTTTCCGTGCATGGATCACCCAGCTAAAAAAGCGACGTTTGATATTGAAATGGATGTTGAGAAAAAACTTGTAGCCATTTCAAACAGCCCGATAAAATCCCAAACCCCTTTAAACAATGGAAAAAAACGAGTGGCGTTTGACCGGACTCCCAAAATGTCCACTTATTTGGTTTTTTTTGGGGTGGGGGAATTCCGATCCGTTATAGATAAAAACGATCCTCGCGTGCGTGTGGTCACGCTGCCGGCAAAGAAAAAATACGCCCCCCTGGGTTTGGAATTCGGTAGAAAAACGCTTGAGTTCAGCGAGGCATATTATGGAATTCCCTATCCCTTAGCAAAACTGGATTTGATTGCCATTCCAGATTTTGCTTTCGGCGCCATGGAAAATTGGGGGGCTATCACGTTTCGAGAGAATTTGCTTCTTTATTATCCGAAAATTACCTCAAAATCGGGTCGGCAAAGAATTTGCGAGGTTATTGCTCACGAGATCGCCCACCAGTGGTTTGGAAATCTCGTGACTCCGTCGGATTGGAAATATCTGTGGCTCAATGAAAGCTTTGCCACCTATTTTGGATACGGTGTGGTGGACCATTTTTACCCGCAGTGGGATACCTGGGAGCAGTTTCTGCAGGACATGACTACATCCGCACTGTCCCGTGATTCACTTCACCAAACCACGGCCATTGAAATACCCAGTGGCGAACATGTGGTCATAAACACAAGTACCGCTCCAATTATTTACAATAAAGGCGGCAGTATTTTGAGGCAAATTGAAGGGTATATCGGCAAAGACAATTTTAGAAAAGGACTGCAGCACTACCTCAGATGCCACGCATATGGATCCGCATCCAGCCACCACCTATGGGAATCCTTTGAAACCGTTTCAAACCAGCCCATAGATTTGATGATGAAAAGCTGGATTGAACAACCCGGATTTCCGTTTGTAGAAGTAAAACAAGTGGGCCATAGGCTAGTTCTCAACCAAAAGAGATTTACTTACTTGCCAGAGGAATTTCATCAAAAATGGGTCATTCCCATCATTATCCGCCTGTTTTGTGACACGGGCAAATCTCGGCAAATGACCACCCTGCTGGACCATACCCAAAAACAAATTGATATCCCGGAAGATACGGTTGCATATAAGTTAAATGATGGGCAAACCGGGTTCTACCGGGTTAAATACCAAGACCCCAAAAATCTTGAAGCGCTCGCCCGACGGATCAAAGATCAGAGCCTGTCCACGGAAGACCGGTGGGGCCTGCAAAATGATCTCTACGCATGGGTCAAACGTGGAGACGTGTCCGTAAATGATTATCTTGAATTTCTTTCTCATTATAGGGATGAAACCGCATACCTTCCGTTGACCGGTATCGTTTCCAGCCTGTCCGAGCTTTACCTGGTCATGGATGCCGATTATAAAGAAAAAATTTCTGCGTTGGCCAGGCCCTGGTACCAAGATATCATTAAAAAGATCGGCTATGACCCCGGCAAAGCGGAAAAAAATACCGTGTCCATGCTGCGCGAGCAACTCATCTGGGAGGCAGCCCTATTTGGCTCAACCCGGATAACCGAGTTTGCGGGTCATCACTTCTCTGCGCTTCTTGAAGGTGCTCCGGTGCATCCGGATTTAATAAGATGCGTGATGCAAGTGGCTGCCTTGACCGGTGAGGCGCAGGTGTTTGATTGGTTTGAGGTGCAGTTTAGGGCTTCCGAGATCGAACATGAACGCCTGAATATCCTGGCGGCCCTGGGGTGCTTCAAAGATGAAACCCTGATCAAAAAATCCCAGAACTATGTCCTCGAGATGGTTCCCGCCCGCAACAAGGTTATCCCGGTGATGGGCATGGCTTCAAATCCCTATGCCATAGCGTCAATGTGGGACTGGTATGTATCAAACCTCCAAGAAATCGAAAAATTTCATCCCTTGCTTTACGAACGGGTTATTGCTGCCATTGTCCCCGTAGGGGGAATGGAAAGGGCCGATGAGGTCAAAATTTTTTTTGGAGATTACATGAAAAAAACGGATACGGCATTAGATGTGATCAAACTGTCTCTGGAAAGGCTGGAAATAAATTTGCGCATGCGAGAGAATAATTGAGCAAAAAGAGACGGTTTGAAAAGGTCTCATAAACGTCACTAGTATTCTTAATCAATATTCATTCCTGAAAACCCTGGTTCTATGGGCTATGTTATAAACAACGGCTATGCCAACTTACCATTAGTCCAGCACTCCATCCTTCCGGCCGGCCATTAGGATCTATGTGCCGGGCAGTGTGGGTTGAGGAGAAGGGGATTCAGGCAAGGGCGGTTCAGCAGACAGTGGTTCAGGCGACGGCGGCTCAGGCGATGGGGATATCGCTGACATTGATTTGATTTTGGAATCAAAGTGAAAGTCTCTTTGAAATACCGACGGTTCTGCTGCGTAAATTGTAATATATTCATCGACATTATCAGTGGATGAAAAAGATTTTATTGATGAATTTGGAAAAACAAAACCTTGATCGATTGCCGTCTGCACATTGCCCTGTTGGACAAGCCCAAGGCCCAAAAACTTTTGTTTGGGCAATTTGGGTGTAAAATCATTTCGACTGCTCCATAGATTTGCCCGGACTGAAGTGCCAAAAAGCAAGAGTGAGATAACAACCATGCCAATCAATTCTATTTTCTTCATGTATTGACCTCTTTCCCCGATTTAAGTTTAAAAATTTAGCGTTAGCCCTCCGGACGCCATTAATGGATAAGAATTAATTTTTTTTAAGATCCGTTGTTGAGAAAATGCCTACTCCAGAGAATTCTAATGTGATGTGTAAAGCAAGAATCGTGCAAAGTTTATCATTCTATCTTTAAAAATAGGAATAAAATAAAATATCAATTGGTTATCTTATATCTTCGAATTGTATCAAAATAATTTTACAATAATTGACAATAATCTTGCAAGTTTTTGACACTTTTTACATTATGTGGGGAATATTAAGAGAAAGATAATATTGAAAAATCTAAAAGGATAGAGTAACTGGTTTAAAGTAGCGAAT
>JASFHC010000084.1:0-8428 GCA_050123435.1 Desulfobacterales bacterium | reverse complement strand
TCTACAAAAAGGGACAGAAGGCTGCGACAATTTGTAAAAACCATCACTGGCTGCCCTTCTTTTCACCCCATGGTTATGGATACCGTTTCGACGGCCTGGCCAATGTGTTGGCATCATTATTAGAAGTCTCCGACGAAGTCCGCAGGGAAAAAGTCGACACATATATTACGGGTTTAACGGAAAAATACCGCATACGCCTCTTACCGGCTTTTCATCCGGTAATCACTCCGGTTGATGAAGACTGGAAAGATCTGAATATTACGTTTTCATATACTTTTAAAAACAGGCCTTACGAGTATCACAACGGCGGCCTATGGCCCATGATCACCGGTTTTTACGTCGCCGACCTTGCCCGGCGCAACAAAAAAGACGCCGCTCAGCGCTACCTGAAAGGTGTTCATGCAGCCAATGCTTCGGAGATGAATTCAGCGGATTGGAGTTTTCCGGAATTCATCAACGGTAAAAACTTCAGTCCAGGTGGTACACGAAAGCAATGTTGGAGTGCCGCTGGGGCCATTATGGGGCATCAAGCTTTGAATGGAAAAAGAGTTTTTAGAATCAACGATCATGAACAATAATATTTTGCTGTGCAGTGATATGGATCGCACGATCTTGCCGAATGGCGTTCAGGATGAATCACCACGGGTACGCTCCGTCCTGCGTCTTCTGGTTGAACGTCCGGAAATACAACTGGCCTATGTTAGCGGTCGCGACAAGCGCTTGATTCAGGAGGCCATTACGGAATACGATCTCCCGCTTCCGGATTATGCTATTGGCGATGTGGGGACGACGATTTATGAATTGCTTGGCAGCCATTGGAGCCCGTGGGAAGACTGGTTTGAGGAAATTGCCAAAGACTGGAAGGGATTGGACCACGAAGCTCTGTCCGGATTTTTAAAAGATTATGACGAATTAACACTCCAGGAGCCGGAAAAACAAAATCGGTTCAAACTGAGCTATTACACGGATAAAAATGTCGAAGGCCGTCGGTTGGTCGATAAAATACAAAAGCAGCTGTCAAGACAGGGATTGCACTGTCGCATCATATGGAGCGTGGATGAACAGCACGGTCTGGGTTTGGTGGATGTGCTGCCACAAAGGGCCTCTAAACTGCACGCGATTCGTTATTTGATTGATCAGAAAGAATACCGGAAATCGCGGGTGGTTTTCTGCGGCGACAGCGGTAACGATCTTAACGTGTTGACAAGCGACATCCAGGCAGTTTTGGTGAAAAACGCATCCGAAGAGGTTCGCCGCGAAGCGCTGGAAAGCGTGGTTAAAAATGGACGAGCGGAAACGCTTTACATTGCACAGGGGAATTTTATGGGCATGAACGGCAATTATACAGCGGGTGTTCTCGAGGGATTGACTCATTTCATTCCCGATATCCATCCATGGATAGAAGCGGCCGTTTCCCGATTAGGTACGTCATCCGGAGGTTCATAGCGATCTTTTAGATTCTCGAAAAGTTCGGATCGGGCAAACGAAATATTCGGCATATGGGTAATCAAGCTTAAGATATAGACGAGTGTCTTTGAATAGGGTTATCTGTGGTTTCGGATTGAAGTCGTCCTGTTTAAGATGAAAGCAATTGACTTCCACGGGAACCATGACCCTATAGCGCTTGAAAAAATCGAGCCCATTCATTGGCGATCAATCTATTACAGCGGCAGCGATTTCTGCAGCCCAACAATTATACTCTCCGACTTGGGATGTTCAATAACTGATGTTTCAGTAGCTCTAATACCGTTTTTAAGTCCTGCCATTCAGAGATAATTGAATCAGGGCTCGTTAACATCTCTTTGGCTTGCTCTAAAACCACCTTAACGAATTCCGGGGCTGATTTTTGATTTGCTTGGTCAAGCATTGATTTTTGAGGTTCAGAAATTGACCGGTGGACAACCATGACCCTTTACACTGGGTACAGATACTAATTTCGGTCATAGATTTCCGATCTTGAATTGTGGTGAGGGCGACATCTCGACATCTCGGGCAAAAATTCGGGTTTCTGCGGGCTTCAAATTCCGCCTGCTCTTTCCAGGTGTCAATGTCCAACTATCCCATTTCCGGCATAACTGTGTCTTTTACCGCATCAAGTTGACCACGATCAAACCATACACCTTTGCAACGGAGACATTCCCTTATGGTGATTTCATCGATTGTGCTTTGTCTCATATGCTCTGCATTGTGGGCATTTCATTGCATCCTCCTTATGTTGATGCCTATTTGTTGCTGTTTTATCAACAGGCACAGGTTCTTGACTTATGCAATCGGGTAGTATTCATGGGAGATATTGCCGTAAAACTACTTCTTTTGTGCTTTTTCTCCTTTTTTACTAAAAACAAGAATAGATCTGTCCGTATCTGAACTTGGACGTGTTTTGGTTGCCAAACTATCTTTCCACGGCAATAAAACTCCGGGATCCGTCACGACCGCAACTGGACAATTGGACCGAAAACTGACTCGTTCTACCGCACTTCCCGCATACCACTTTCCATTTTTTTCCTTGGTATGGGAGCCCATTACAATCAAATCTGCATCTTTTTTTTCAGCACAACTTAAGATTTCCAAATGCGGAAGTGCGCCTCCCAAAACAGTATATTCATGCTCTATCCCTTTGAGGAACACATGGCAGAATTTTTCAAGTCTTTTTTTCGTGGTTTCAATATCTGTCTGATAATCAGCCTTGGAATATTTTGGAGCCGGAGGGACGGGTATCATATGGAATATGAATAATTTCGAGATGTAGTTCTGGGATAATCCGGCTGCAAACTTTAAGGCGCATTCACAGGATTTGGAAAAATCGATGCCCACAAGGATGCTTTTGAACTTTAACTTTTCTTTGGGAATCGAACGGTTAATGATGAATACGGGACAATGCTCTCGCATAATAACGCCTTCAAGGGTACTTCCGATTTTTCCGGCCACCCTTACCACGCCTTTTTCTTCAGCTTTTGCGGAATGGGAGCCGATCACAATCAAATCCGTATTCACCTCTCTACTCCATCTTGTGATTTCTTCCCACGGGAAGCCGGAGATGACTCTGATTTCAAAATTGCTGAAAGGTGTTAGAATCTCGGTATAGATATTTTGCATCTCTTTTTTTACCATTTTTTGGTATGATTCGTCGGTTAGAATCTCCTTTCCTGTTTTATAGTGCTTAACTAAAAAACGGTTTTGGTCGGAAGCAGATTCCAGCACGTGAATAATATACAATCTAGAGCGGTTTTGTTTCGCCATTGACGCAGCAGCCGAAACTGCTTCATCACCAACGGTCACCTGGTCAGTTGCGGCTAAAATTATATTGAACATATTTACCTCCTTTTTTCAGTGATAAGAGGGAAATTAATTACTTAAATTTTCTGCACGTTCTTCTAATTTAATTGAAAACAAGTTATCATATGAATCTTGGATCAGACATTGCTTGGTTAATTTAAATATTTAAAATCCGCGAATCAAATTGGTAAAAATATGTATTTAATAGAATTTTATCACCCATCTTGGACAAATTGTCATCCTAATCGAGTACTGATCAGTTATAATACGTAATTCTATACCCAATTTTACAGGTTTATCCTTATTTGCTTTGGGCATCTGACGAGTAAAATAACATTAAAGGAACCCTAATGGTTAAATGTATTGTGATGAAGTCGCTGATCATTCCGTTTAAGAGCGATTGAATCAAAAAAACTCAAGTGTTCAATGAGTTGCTTCTCGTGTAATAGCATTCTGAATAAAAATGATAAAGTAAACAAATGATGCCCGAAGATAAATTAGCACTTTTCGAGAAATATGATTTTAGCAAAACAGAACTGTTAAGAAAAGCATCTATAGACTACGATGATCCAAAAATCGAGCTATACCATGATATTGCTGGAATGGTTCAAGCGCTTGGGATGAAACTTGCCTCAGTAGCGGATGGAACGGTCCAAGACATCAAAGAGTACAATATACTTCAAGATGAGATTTACAAATGTTACGGCTGGCTGCAATTAAAATATCAAGGAATAGATTGGAACGAACTGGACGTTGGTGATTCGGACCTTGGTGTCTTTTTTAAAATGAAACAAACGATCGATGATTTGGGATATAGCATTAGTTCTTTTATGGATCAATCCCGGATCGGGTTAGGAGCAAGATTTGATTCCAAAAAATATGAAAACATAGAAAAACTGATTCAAGAAATAGGGAGTCTCATGCAGGAATATAGAAAAATAAAGGATAAATTAAGAAAGAAAGTTAACCCCGGGCTATAGGTGCGGCTTTTAAGTTTAGAATTAAATATCTCCCCGACCCCCGAAATAACTTATGTAAAAAAGGAGCAATGAGTCATGGTGCCCGTAGAAAAAAAGTTTAAAGAAATAGATGCATATGATGAAAAGGAACTGATAGAAGATTTAACGATTAATGATGCCTTGATATTGATCGCTGTATGCGCAGCTAAGGAACAAGATGCTCCAGATGTCGATCAGAATGAAAATGTTGATCGTATTACCGCTTTGGCAGAAGATCATCCTCTATTTTCAGATCTTTTGGGAAGTATAAAACCGAGTCTCAACAAATATATGAATATGATAAGATTTGCAGATATGGTCAAATATGTAGCAGCGGCAGCAAAGGTACTGAAACCGGATCTTAAAGAAACAGCATTTACATGGGCAGCAATAATTCTCATGCCCGACGGTGTTTTAACGGAAGCAAGAAAAAATATTATGGACAGATATGCGATGCTCTTGGATATCGATATAAAAACCGCCCAAAGAATTCTTGTACAAGTTTCATAAGCATTGTTGAGAAAAATAAGATTATAAATGTTTCCGGCCGAGTAATTATTAAAAACCGAACGCACTATTTCTTTTTACTCCGCTTATGCCGCGTTTTTTTTAACAATTTTCTGTGCTTGTGTTTTCTTATTTTCTTTCTTCTTTTCTTTACGACCGTTCCCATTTATTCGCTTTCGGTTACCCCCTCCCTCAATTGTTTATGCATTTTATGCATTAATTTCTTTTAGCCGTTTTAAAGCCTTTTGACGAATCTCGGGATTCGGATCATCTTTTGCAGTTTTTGCAAGGTAAGCTTCGCTTTCCATTTTTTCCAACGTTTGTTTGCGTATGTCGGTTACTGAAGGACCTCTGGGCTCTAATTTTCCCTTTAACACCAGATAAATATACCGACATCCGCTAATAAAAAAGACCAGTGCAATCCCCATTAGGAAGTATTTATTCGGTGCTTTAAATTCAATTAAGGAAGTTTGCACAACCGGCAACAAACTAAATAAGAGTCCGACGGCAGTGATATAAAGTGCAGCCCAAAAAGAAAAACTTTTTAATACTTTCATTTAATTCCCTCATTGGATGAACCCCGGTAACTTCAGACACCGGTTCAAATCGAATTAAAAACGGTTTCAAAAATTCTCTTTTACAGTCTAAGCATCTTGTTTTTCACGAACATACTTTTTGAGGTGGTAGATTTCCGGTGGCCACTTGTTCGGGTCAGATTCTGTTAAAAATATTTTAAGCTCATGTGTATTGATATTTTTCAAGTCCTCTTGGGAAATGGCTCCCTCTGCCATCATTCGAAACCGGGATGGTATAGTCGCCGGCGTTATTGTCTGGTTTTTATCCATCATCTTGAAGTATCAGCGAGTCCTTGTTTTCGATCTCCAATTATTCGACCAAGTTCATTTTATCTCTAAAGTTTGTTTCACATTTCTAAACAATAGGTTACTGGATATTTTGGCTCATTTATATAGGGTAAATTATGTATTCCAAGGAAACTGGATAAGTATTTTTCAGTAAGCTTTTTTAAATTCTTATGTTTTCCTGGAAATTTCCGGCAGATAGTGTATTTTTTCTAAACATTCTTTACAAAAAATAGGTTTTTTATCATTCAGGGCTTTTTGAACAAAGACATTCAAAGATGGCGGGACCGACATTACACACTTGTTCATTGGTATATTAAAATGGTCGTCAAGTCCATTGATGGCATGACCCCAATATTCGTGAAAGAATACCCGCCGGGCAAATGCTTTTTTCTTATCAAAAACTCAATTCGAGGCGGCGTTGGCAGTTATCAAGATTTTTGCCCTTCCGGGGGACCCGATTTCCGGTTCAATCGGCTTGCAGGAGCCATACCCATAGAACCCCCTTCCAACAGAATGGTAATTTAATGTTCCATTGCTTTGCAATTTGGGAGAAATTACCTTATGAAAAAACAAAACAGTTAGAATATGTGCATCAGGAAATTTTGTGGCAAATTTTTGACCAACTTCATAGTGCTCCACGATTTCATGCAAGCGGTCCGGTTGATGAAATCTTTTTTGATACTCTTGCCATAGTATATCCATAAGCGATAATGGGTCTTGTTTTAAAGATTCTTGGAGTTCAGGATTTTGCCTGCTGAAGTTTAGAAGGGTTTTAATAGAGACAGGTTCGGTTAAGTATGCGAAACTTTTTTTAAAGATTTCTCTGTCTCTATGGAAATAAAACTCCTTGTTTCCTCGTACTTGGTCACCATCAAAATGTTTGATTGCAATGGGATTGAGTCCATTGGTACGCAATAATTTAAGAAAAAACCGTGTCATTCTTGGTTTAATTCGTTCTTTGTCATCCGTCACCAGCACAAAATCTTTTATATTGGGATTATAGTCGTATTTCATATTTTCCAAGGTTTTGCTTACTGTTTTGAATTTCAGTTTAACTTCTTTTTTCATTAATTTTTATTCAAGGTTGATGAATTAATTTGTTCTATATATTTCTCATTTAGACTCAATTACTTCTCCACTCAGGTTCTCCAAAATGTCTAAAACCAACTCTTTTCTCTGTTCCGCTTCAACTTTGGTTACATTTTTGCAAATCATTTCCAAGGCTGTGTCAGCGACCGTCCTCTTATTTGTTGCAGCGATAAATTTCAGTTTTTGGTAATCCTTTATCGGTATTTTTAGAGTTAATTTTTTAAATTTATCAGCCAATTTTTCACCACCTTCAATTCTGTATTTATTCAACTATTATTGGATCAACCTGACGGCTGTTCCGGTTATATTAATTTTAGTCATGATGGCAACAACCTGACCGGCTTGGGTATCGTAGTCGAAATTGCTATACACTCGCGTGCCGATTATGGCGTCCGCCCCTAACAAATACGCTTGTTTTTTTAGCTTAAAAAGCGCCCGCTCCATACATCCCCTATTGTCTTTTTCGGCAATTACTTTTTCACTTGAAGGATCGTTTTCGGGTATTTCGGTATTGTATTTATATTCCTGGGCTGAGATGACGCCGATATACTTACCAATCCTTTTCACTTCGACAGTGTCAGTTGTCGTTATGATAATGTGTTTTGTATCATCTTCGGTAATCACTTCCAGTTCTTTTTCAATATATTCTCTTTCCTTTATTTTTTGGTGTTCTTCCAGTTTTGCTTTATGTTTTTTTTCTTTCTTCTTCTGTTTTACATGTTTGGCACAACTCTCACAATAAGTGACCAGTTCTATGGTTTGACTTTTTATCTTTTCAACTTCCTGACCACATCTTGCGCATTTTATATGGGCCATTATCTTTCTCCCTTTAAAAATTACTTGGTATTAAATAAAGATTGCCTTGTAATCTACATCAAAACTTGACGTAAATTGTCTTTTACCGCCTTTTTATAAATGATACCGATATTATTATTTAGAGTCATTCATCATATTTATTTTCAGTTTGTAATATTCGAGTTGTTTTTTATATTTCTTTATAGACAGCTTCAGTAGTAGATTTTCCTTTTCCAGATTTCGAATGTATTCATGCGTCCAATTAGACCAGGAAACCATTGATTCAAGGTCAGGACCAAAAGGCTCCTCTGGGTTAAATTCAGGAAATTTTTCAATACCATCAACACTCATGTCTACATTGACGACGCGATTCAACCAGTCCACGGTGTTGACCCAATCCGGGGCCAAAAGCACCTTTTTGCCTTTTACATCGTTTTGAATATCAACCACCAGATAACGAATAGCCCAGATGTTATCATCAACAATAAAATCGATAACTTTGCCTACTTTACCTTTTGTAGCTTCAACGTGATATCCTGTTACTTCCTTTACCGAACGTAGTGAACTTTTTTTTTCACCATTATTTTGAAAATTTTCCGGTTCTCGGAAAACCCCAGATGGCGTTGAAATGGTGTTCTCCAAATCGTCTCCCGCCCAATGAGCCGGCCATCCAAAGTATAGACAAGAAATTCTTTCATATTGACGTGAGACCGGTTCGTCTTCACTGATTGGCGGGCTTTCCTCGATTTGTTCTTTGGTTAAATCGACATGAAACAACTGGGTTGAACGGTCCGGATTTTCGAGTTCCATCAAAGGTATAAGAACTTTACGCCGGTTCAAAAAACCACCGGTATCGGTAACCATATATCGAACTATCCAGGGACGCTCCTCAAAAAGAAA
>JASFHC010000083.1:0-8740 GCA_050123435.1 Desulfobacterales bacterium | reverse complement strand
TCGCAAACCTTCCCTGACCCTTGAGCTGGACAGCCACACGGCCGACGCGGGCCTGGAAACCCGGGTGGAAGCGTTTCTTGACATCGTTACTGCATACCGCAAACTGGCGGCAAAAATAAGACATACCACAAAAGATCAAACGTTTCTCCTTGCACGGACAACACTGGCAAATGGCACGGCCTCGGTCATCACATCCTCGGGCGAATCGATTCCCATGACCGATCCACGAGTAACCCTTCTGGTTCCTTCTATGGGAAGGATTGGCACAGAAGCAGTGGCGGCTGTATTTCGTGGGAAAGGTTTCAACGTGGTGGCGAATCCACCGTCGGATGAGACGGTGTTGAAATTGGGTCGTGGGAACACTTCCTGCAAAGAGTGTCTGCCCCTGATACTCACTACGGGAATTTTGCTGAACTATATTCAAAACAAAAAACGAGAAGACGAGATTCTGGTTTACTTCATGCCCACAAGTTCCGGGCCGTGTAGATTCGGTCAGTACCATATATTCATGGAAGATCTGGTCAAAAGATTAAACATACCGGATGTGGCTCTGTTTGCGCTAACATCAGAGAATTCCTATTTGGGTTTAGGAAATGAGTTTCAGCTAAGATTGTGGGACGGGATCGTTATTTCCGATATCTTGGAAGATATTCGATCCATGTTGCTGGCCAATGCACAAGACACCGAAGCAGCAATCAGAATATTTAACAAAGAGATGAGGTTGATACTGGATGGAATCAGTGCAGGGGAATTTCGCCACATTGAAATACAACTCGGCAAATCAGCAAAACGGATAAAACGAATTCCCATGAAGCGTTCACCGGAAGAGGTGCCCACCATCGCCCTGGTCGGTGAAATATTCGTGAGGCGGGATGCTCTATCCCGCGGGTATCTGACCGAGCGCCTTGCCCAAAAAGGGTTTGCCACCATCTGTTCACCCATCGCCGAATGGATACTCTATTCAGACTTTTTGGTGGAAAAAGGGCTTGTCGATCACAAGATGACAAAAATGGAGAAGCTGGCATTCATTGTCAGAAAGAAATTCATGGCCCGGCACGAAAAACGTATCAAGTCGATACTTTCAGAAACGGGTATGATTCATTCAGTGCCACTGGATCTTAAAGCAATAATAACCAACGCCATTCCATATATATCACCCAGTCTGACCGGCGAAGCAATCCTGACAGTGGGAAGCTCTCTGGCAGAGATTGCATCACATGCGTGCGGTGTGATTGCCATCGGGCCCTTTGGCTGCATGCCCAATCGTCTGTCTGAGGCCATTCTTAACCAGGCCATGGTCAGCGAAGAGAAAATGGCAACGGATCCAAAGAATGATTCGCTTCGAGCTGTCCTGTCAGAAATGGCACACCTTCCCTTTCTGGCTGTCGAAAGCGACGGTTCGCCCTTTCCTCAACTTATAACTGCAAAGCTGGAAGCATTTTGTCTACAAGCTGAACGGCTACACGATAGAATGCGTTTGGTCAAAAACAAGGATAGATGGAAGAATATTGAAATCAGGAAATTGCGTTATTCCGGTGCGGATGTCTCTGGGTATTGTGGCACTCCAAACACATGTGCTGCTTGTGTATCTTCAGAGAAAAACTTTATATAATAAGAGTTTATCGAAGGTTTTACGACAACCAGGAATATTACTCCAAAGAAACGGATCGGGTTTGAGGCCGGAAAGTGCCAAAGCCGCCATTTCGCCCCTTCGGGAAAACGCCATCGGCAATAGGATAGATCTTCTTGTCGAGAAATAATTTAGATAGTTATTGATAGACTGTGATTTCTAAGGGTTCATTGAAGAGATTAAAAATAGAGACTATATGGAGATTGTTTTTTTAGCGGTAAATGAAGCGACTAAGTGCTCTGATTCGTAAGTTCGATGACGTATTTTTTATATTGTTTCACCGCCCGCTTCGCTTGAGACGCAAAGGCCGCAGAGTTAAATATTATTTCTTTTGCCGTTGAGGGGACGGCAAAAGAAAACTACTCAACCTTTATAAAAGTAATATTGTATTGAAATACAAATGGTTATTTCTTTCTCCCACAGGGATGCATGTTTTTGCTTTCCGGCCTCTCAGCGGAAAGCAAAAAAGAAACAAATTCTCTGCGACCTCTGCGACTCAGCGGTGATTTTAAATTATCAAATTATAATACGATACCGTATTTAAGAATGCGTGTACTGAGGCAGAACGGTTTGCGTCGGGTTAATGATGACAGGTCAGCAATCAGAGCACAAAAATAGAAATTCAAGTACGTTATTATTATTTAGTGTTTTTTTATAATTATAGGGATTGGAATTGCACTTAAAGTGAATAACTGTTGCGCTCTGTAATATATTTTGAATCTAAGAACGGCTTCAAAAATTGCGATAACAAACTTCAGAATATAATAAAGTTACCCCAATTTAGTGGACACCTCGAAAAGCCTAAGGTATATGGGCGACAGGAGGTGTTCCAATGAATGGCTGCGGATTTTTTTGACGCCACATCCAGGTGAATTTTGGGAAGATTAAAAGTTATCTAATGGCTTGTTTTCATGCTCTGATTCGGCTATACTAAACCATATTCCACAACTTTATCGTTTCGTCAAACATTACTCCATGTGACAGATTAAAAAAACAGGATAAACGCATTTGATTGGGGTGCGGCTCTGGCTTACGGGTGCTTAAACACATATTTCAGAGGGTTGGAAAGAGATACACGCCGTGGTAGAGCATTTTCCCATTATTGGAATTCAAATGTGTTTGTTTTGGGCCAAAAAAGCTTGGCAATTTTTTGATGGGTTAGTGAGTATTCAGTATTTAGTATCCGAACGAAAACTAGGAAGTTTTCGTTTGGGCACTATTTAGATGAAAGGAAAAAATATGATTGCAAGGTCAAAGGTATTTGAAAAAACGTTACAAAACTACCTGAGCCAGATTGGCAAAATTGAATTTAAATATTTAGAAAACATACTCGGAGTAGGGGTTGAAAAAAATGAAGTTCTGGTCCCTTTTTTCGGAAAACCGTACCGGGTTTCTGCAAAAGGTGTGAGTGACCCATTCGGAAAACAGCCCCCTTTGGAAATAAGCGTTGTTCTGTGTAGATACCTTCTTCTTTACCCGAAAACAAACCCAATTGCAGACCAGTGGGTATCGTACAGGGATTTTAAGGACTCCGGTCCATTAACAAAGTTTTTTTTAAACGCCGTGGAACAACCCGTAGCCCATCATTTTTCAGGCAAAATCGATGAGCTTAAAGCCTCATGTGATATGCTCGGAGGATATCAACCCTTTATCGAGCTTTCGTATGAACTCTCCGTTCAGTTCAATCCCCTTCCCAAGGTCCCGCTTCTTTTGCTGTATAACGATGCGGATGATGAATTTCCTGCGCATTGTTCCATACTTTTTGAACAGCGTGCGGAGAAGTATCTGGATGCGGAATGTCTGGCGATTCTGGGAATGCTTCTTTCTGTCTTTCTTAGAAGGCGGATAGAAAAGGAATTGCATATGAAATACGAGTAAATCCTCATTAATCAACAGGTTCATCCATATGGATAACCTGATAAATTTCGAATCAACACGATCGAATAGCGAATAGAATTTAACAAAAAGAACATTTTTCCCATTTTGTTTACGATCATTTAGGGCAACATGAAAGCTAAGAATATCCGCCAGCTCCAATCGAAGCTCCTTTTATGGTATAAAACAAATCAACGGCCGCTGCCCTGGCGAAAAACAGATGATCCCTATCGCATATGGGTATCGGAAGTCATGCTTCAGCAAACCCAGGTGAATACGGTTTTGCCTTTTTACCGGGATTTTTTTCTTCAGTTTCCGAATGTGAAATTTCTGGCTCGAGCCGATATAAATAGCGTACTCAAGGCCTGGGAAGGGATGGGTTATTATGCACGAGCACGGAATCTTCACCGGGCGGCAAAGACGGTGGTTGAAAAACACGACGGAAAAATTCCTGACAGCTGGCATGATTTTAGAAAGTTACCGGGGGTGGGGGATTACATTGGTTCTGCGGTTTTAAGTATTGCCTTTCATCAACCTTACGCCGTGGTGGACGGCAATGTCAAGCGAGTGATCGCCCGGCTGCTGCAGATAGATGCGGCGGTAAACAAATCCGCTTCTTATAAAATATTCAAGGAAGCATGCGTGACCCTGTTAGATCCAAAACAACCCGGTATGTTCAATCAGGCGGTAATGGAGTTGGGCGCGTTAATCTGTAAGCCGAAAAATCCGAATTGCGGGATATGCCCGGTTCAAATCTTTTGCCGTGCTTATCAATTCCAAACCGTAAATGAATATCCAAAACGGATTAAAAATCGACCGAGACCGGACTATCACATCGCCGTGGGTGTTGTGTTTAAAAACACTCATTTGTTAATTACCCGAAGAAAACTTGACGGACTGTTGGGGGGGTTATGGGAATTCCCGGGCGGAAAGGTCAGAAACGGCGAAAGTGCAGAGACAGCATGTGTCAGAGAGATTCGGGAAGAAGTGAATATCTCCGTGGAAGTCAGTTCTTTCCTGACTCGTGTAAAACACGCGTATACGCATTTTAAAATTCATGCGGATGTATTCTGCTGTAACTACTTGACCGGTAATGTTAAACTGAACGGCCCCATAGATTACCTCTGGATAAAGCTTCAAGACATTGACCGGTATCCGTTTCCAAAAGCCAATCATAAATTTATTCCGCTACTTAAACAGATGAATTTATGACCGGAATTTAGTATGAAAAGGGGAAGGGACATTTCACAACAACGTCATGAATGAAGGAGAAACATATGAAGATTCCCGAGTATGTTACTGTAGAAGAAGTCAAAAGGGTTTGCAGGGAGCTCAAAATCGGCGACTGGACCAAAAAGAAAGCCCCCAAAGTGTCCTTGAAAGAGGCAAAGATTATTCTTGCCCAAGTACACAAGGGCAAAATGGAAATCGATCCTAAAGAGTTCCAGTCCGGACTGGAGGTTGAGCTTGAACATGGAATGCAGTTCAAGGATGCCAACGTGACCAATAACCATCCGCTGCTTACGGGTCTTATCGTGCTCGCCCACTTCAAGGAATCACTGGACTATTACAGGCTCCTGGAAGTGGCGGAGCTGGAAGGGGATTTGCTTAAGGCTGTGGTTCGTGGGCAGACAAAGAAGATCAAAGAATATTATGCAAGGCTTGCAACGGCAAGAATCTCTCTCAGGAAAGCGGAATTAAACCGCTTGGCGTAATCAAAAGAGGACACCGCTATTATAAAAAAGTGGGCCACCATTTTATATCTTTATCAACGATAATCTATAATTCCAACTTTAGATATCAGATAACCAATAACTATTAACGATTAACACCTAATCGAGTTTTGACTCTATTAGGGTTCTACCAGGAACTCCGTCATGTCCATTTGGATTGTCTCTCTGATATTGGTTGCTACCCTTTACCTGCTAATCAGCGAAAAAATACCGGTCGACGTGACGGCCATCGGCATTATTGTGGTGCTCATGGTCACCCAAGTCCTTAGCCCACTGGAGGCGGTTCTCGGTTTTGCCAATCCTGCTGTGATTACCGTTGCGGCCATGCTCATGATCAGTCAAGGCATGGTCCGTACCGGGGCCGTGGGCTTTATCGGACAAAAGGTAATAAAATATTCCAAGGGCAGCCCGAAACTTTCCCTGCTTGTCACCCTTCTTATCGTTGCCGCGGCATCGGCCTTCATTAATAATACCCCCGTGGTGGTCCTTTTTATCCCGATTATTCTAAATCTCAGTTGTGAATACAATCTGAGTCCTTCCAAATTTCTCATTCCCGTCTCTTACGCCTCCATACTGGCGGGCACCTGTACGCTGATCGGTACGTCCACCAACATCATCGTAAGCGATTTGAGTATGATTCAGGGATACGGCGGCATCGGAATGTTTGAGCTGTCCCGACTCGGCATTCTCATTGCCGCTATCGGTCTTGCCTTTTTGTATGTATGTTCGCCCCTATTGATGCCCGGTCATACCATACCGACCTGCGAGATGGAAGAACGGGAGGACAAACGCTATCTGGCAGAACTGTACGTTCCGGAAAACAGTCTTCTGGTCGGACAAGACTCCGCCACATTTTTTGAGAAACTATATCCAACGCTGGAGCTTTTTGAAATCGTACGCGGTTCCCGTATCATTCCTCTTTCCGACGATTCTCTGCCCGTCGCATCCCACGACCTTATGCTCGTCAAAGGATCGGCCAGCGATCTGATTGCTATCCTGAACGACAATGTGGTCGAATTGCCCCATGCCGATGAAAACCTTAACTTTTCTGCATCCGAACAGAACAACCTGATTGTTGAACTGATTATTCCTCCCCAATCATCGCTTATCGGCGAAAGGCTGCTGGACACCCATCTACAGGGAGATCCCGACGCCCATATTATCGCGATCAAACGGAGAAGCTTGCATTATTCCGCACAAAAAATACGGTCGGTGAGACTCAGGGTCGGCGATATCATTCTGGTGCGGTGCTCAATCAGCACGCTGGAGCAGATCCGCGCGGGCGCCAATTTTATCATCATTGAAGATGTGCATCACGAGATCATTCACAAGCGAAAAGCTCGCTGGGCAATTCTGATCTTTACCGGCCTGATTACCGCAGCCACTAGTGGCCTGGCGGAGATCATGGTATGTGCCGTGACCGGTGTTTTTCTGATGGTACTGACGGGATGCTTGAATTTGAAAGATGCCTATCGGGCCATTCGCGGAGATGTGCTGTTGTTGATTATCGGTACCATTGCCCTGGGCGCCGCCATGGAAAAAACGGGTGCCACACGATTCTATGCGGAATGCTTTCTGAATCCCTTCAAAACCACCTCTCCCGGTGTCGTTTTGGCCGGCATCATCGTGCTGACCAGCATCAGTACGCAACTGCTCAGTAATAACGCGACTGCCGTTCTGATTCTGCCCATCGCCATTGCCACGGCACTTAAACTGGGAGTAAATCCCAAACCGTTTATCGTTGCGGTCTGTTTCGGCGCCAGCGCCTGTTTTGCTTCTCCTATCGGATACCAGACCAACCTGTTGGTCTACGGTCCGGGTAATTATCGGTTCAGCGATTATCTCAAGCTGGGCATCCCGCTGAATATCCTTGTCATCGTCATGGGATCGCTGCTGATCCCCCTCTTTTGGGCATTTTGACTTCGCGTTTCTTTGCCGCCTACTGGAGTTGAAAATTTTAGGGAAAAATGTTAAATGTTTTTTTAGAGCCGTTCTTCAGGGGGGCACGGTTCAGTGTTAATGACGAGATTTGCTTGAGCACTTCTTTTTAAACCGAGAGTGAAAAAATGCAGGATGAAATTAAGACTGTGCAAAAAATGGTCAACATAATTATCGATTTTTTTGTCAATTACAGTTTCCAAGTGGTCGGTGCCATTCTTATTCTTATTATTGGCGTCTTGGTTGCAAGGGCGGTTGCTTCCTTCCTCATGAAGTTCTTTGAGAGGAAAAAAATAGATGTTACTCTGTCAAAGTTTACCACCGCTACGGCTAAAGCAATCATCCTTGGGTTTGCAATCATCATCGCCCTTGGAAAATTTGGCATTACCATAGCCCCATTTATCGCTGCAATTGCCGCCATGGCCTTTGGGGCCAGCTTTGCGATCCAAGGCCCCATGGCAAATTATGGCGCCGGTCTTGTAATTATCCTCACAAGGCCCTTTGTGGTCGGCAACACAATTACCGTCTCCGGAATCAGCGGCATCGTGGAAGAAGTCAATCTCGGCACCACCATTCTAACTGATGAAGACGGGGTGAGAATAACCATTCCCAATAAGCGTATCGTTGGTGAGATTTTACATAACTCGGAAGAAAGAAAGATTGTGGAGGAAATTGTGGGCATCAGTTATGACAGTAATCCTGAGAAAGCCATCCGAATAATCAAAGAAGCCCTTGGTGAGATTCAGGAGATTTCCACGACGCCTCCTCCTCGAGTCGGGATTCAGCAATTTGGTGATTCATCAATCCACATTGGCTTGCGCTATTGGATACCCACTCGAGAATATTTTAAGACCCTTTACCGGGTGAACCTGGCAGTGTACAAACAGTTAAAAGCGAGGGAAATCGAAATTCCCTACCCACAAAGAGACATTCATATTGTTTCTCGATCCCAGGACGGACCGGCCACGGCTTCAGAGATCAATAAATTATAGAACTTACTCTAACGGAAATCCCGCAAAACGGGACTCTATCGGAGCAGAGATCCCGCCCAGCGGGGCTTCAGGGAGCTTCATCTGTGTTTTTACAAAATCCAAGATAAAACTGCTGTTCCAATGATTATCGAAACAATTCCCAAAAACCTGTAAGTTTGATCTGAAAGAGAGTTAAAATACCAGTCTGTCATTACATCATATAAGTTCTTAGGATTAAAAAATACCATTCCTGCTTTAAGAATAGCCATGATACCGAGTATTCTAAGAAACCACGAATGAAGGCTCCATGATGCAGAAATTAAAAGCAAAATGCCTATGATGGCTGGAAATACCGAGAGGGCTTTTCGATCTATCTTGTTAAACAAACGTTTCATAACGTTTCTGGATTCGCTTGTATAAATAATAAACCAGGAGCCCGCTGTAATCCACAAAAAGCTAATTGCATAAAGAAACCATTTCATGTCCGATATCCTTTTATTTTATATGAGTTGAAAATTTATACTGGAAATTCAATAAACAATAAATGAAGCGAATACTCCTTATTTTAAAAGCATTTGTCAAGGATTTCGTTG
>JASFHC010000082.1:0-8841 GCA_050123435.1 Desulfobacterales bacterium | reverse complement strand
TCGGTATGAAATAGCCGATCCGCTCAATTAGCAGTTTTTTACAATTGTGGCAATAGGTGTTATTCCCCTCCGGATAGGAAGCGTTGCCCACATAGACATAATGAATTCCTTCAGTCATGGCAAGCTCGCGAAACCGGACAAGGGTTGAGATTGGCGTGGCAGGCAGACGGTCGAGTTTGTATCTGGGGAAAAAACGTAAGAAGTGCAACGGATAATCAGAACCCAGGTTTGTAAGAATCCAGCCGCACATTTGTTTTATCATTTCAGTATCATCCACATACCCCGGAACAATCAGGGTTGTGATCTCAAAATGGACTTTCTGTTCATGAAGTGTTTTGAATGTATCTAACACCGGTTGCAACCGACCGCCGTTTAACTTCCGGTAGATGGCATCACTGAACGATTTGAGATTTACATTGGCCGCGTCCAATACGCCGCATAGCTCCAGAAGAGGTTTTGGATTAATATAACCGTTTGAAATCCATAAATTAGATATTCCATTATCTCTGGCAAGCCGGGCGGTATCTATCATATACTCAAAAAAAGTAGTGGCTTCGGAATATGTGTAGGCTATGGAGTCGCAGCCGGTGCTCTGTGCGGTTTTTACGACATCGGCAGGAAAAAGCTCGTAATAGCGGACTTCGTGAGGTTTGGCCTGGGAGATTTCCCAGTTTTGGCAATTTAAACAGCGAAAATTGCAGCCGGTGGTGGCGATGGAAAAGGCTTTGGACCGTGCTTTGAAATGATACAGGGGTTTTTTTTCAATAGGATCCACATTCATGCTGCAAGGATTGCCGTAGGTCAGGCTGTAAAGGGTACCGTCCCTATTGACCCTGGAGCGGCAGACACTGCGGTCGCCGGGGGATAACAGACATCTGTTGGGGCAGATACCACACATGACCAGTTTGTTGTCCAGCTTTGTGTAAAACAATCCCTCGCGAGACCATTTCCACAATTTTTCAGGTGCATCTCCTTTAAAAACGTGCCCGCGGATATCTGCCGGTCCGGCGGCTGCACCCGCTTTTGCGGAAAAGGGCCAAAACGCATTGGCCTGAACCGCGCTGCAAAGAAATCCCGCACTACAATAAAGAAAATGACGTCGACTAATTTTTTTCATGACGCACAACCATAACCATTAAACTGCAAAGCTTGAGACCGATCAAACCGGCCGCAGTCCAAATGATCCCGAAATAGGGGATTAATACGACGTTGGTGACCAGGGTTCCACATGCGGCTCCGATAAGATCGGCGGAAAAGGTTCGGGTCACGGCCGGAGCATCTCCGCCCCGTAAATAAAGAGCTACCGGAAACTGAAAACCGCAGATCAGTGAAATTACAAAACCGAAAACAAGAAAAAAAGCCGCCGGCAGATGATGCCCGCCGTATTTCATAACGATAATCAACAGACCCATCAAGAAAATCAGCAGACCATCGGCAACTGCCAGGGTTTGTTTGGTCCTGTAACGAAGTCTGTCGCCGAACCAGGCGCCGGGCAAAAGGCCGGCAAGGAAAACGGTGACAATCATACCGATTTGCAGATAAATATAACCGAAGAAGATTTGAAATGCAAATATTACCAGGATTTCGCTTCCCATTACCGTGAAACCTGTGGAAAAAAGAACAAACTCTTCGGCGCGGATACGGATCAGGTAGATCAGACTGAGTATCGCCAGAACCGCGATAAAACCGGTGGGAGAAGTCGAGAACTTGGCAAACCACTGCATAAACATCAAACGCATCAACTGGGGAAAATAATCTCTGTTTTTAGGAGCCGTTGGATCTATAAGAGCATTTAACCGCTCGATTCTTTCATGGGTCAGGTTTCCGTAATAATACCCTCTGATGTAGCGGGTATGAATACCTTTTTTAACTAGAAGTTCCGGGATATCGGTCTTAAGGGGTTGAGAACTGCATAGAAAAAAAATCTGTTGACCCGGGAGTAACAGCACATGGTCAAAATAGTCGGTTACGGTATTATACAGTGAGGAAAGCTTCCGGCGCTGCGGTTCTGCCAGGTAATTATCGTACCCCTTCATTGCAAAACTCAGCACCCCGTGTTCGGCGAGGTGACGTCTGGCCAAGTCAAAAAATCTGTCTGTAAAAAACCGGTTGAGTTGAAATGTATCAGGTTCACTCAAATTGACAATTATCGCGTCGTAGATTTTTTCAGAGTCTGCCAGAAAGGCCCGACCATCCTGATGAATGACATTCAGGCCGGGAATCTTTTTAATCAGCCCGAACCTGAATTGAACATTTGCAACCTCTGGATCGAGTTCCACATAATCCACCGAGGCCGGCGTATACTTTTCCAATTCGACCATCATGCCGCCCTGGGCGGAAATTAAAAGAATATTATTTGTCTGATGCAATTGAGCCAACGGATAATGGATGGTTTCTTCGGCCATACTCAGATTCTGATTTCCATACAGCGGGTTGCCGCTCACAAACAGGGTAAACTGGTCCTGGTCTTGCTGGATTTGGATTCGGCCATAACGAGATTCGGTGTAGAAAGCCAATTCGCCTTCCGGTGGCACGAGAGATGCGGGTTCCAAAAAAATACCGATAACCAGTATGGTAACCGTAGCAACCGTCCCCAAATACACCGCCGGGTGATGCCGGGAAGAGACACGAAACAAAAGATAGGTTGACAGCACCAGCGGTAAATTGGCCAAACATAAGGCCTGTAAAGGCGTCACCAGAAAAACGAGGGCAAAAGAAAACAAAGCACCGCCGGACACGTCTCCAATATTGTCAATGATATATATTCGGGTGCCGGGATAATCCGGATTTTCGGTTCTTATGACAAAAAGGCTGTAAGGGAGGACGAAGCCAAGTACCAGGCAATAGGGGGCAATGGTAAAAAAGGTAAAGGCCAGGGTGGGATAAAATCCAACCGAGGCTCCGTGAATAAAAAAAACATCACGAAACTGGCGAATGATCAGGAGTTGGACGACAGGCAGCCCTGCCAGAACAAGTGAGAGCCAGCCCAGCCGGTTGATGGTGGCCCTCCAGAAGTGCTTTGTGACCCATCGGGCCAGGAGAGTACCAATTCCGCCAAGGATCAGCCAGTTAAAAAGAATCAGGGCGATGACGAACTCATTGCCCTGGAATTGTGCTAAAAATTCACGAATGATCAATAACTGGGTCACCACAGAGGAAATGCCCGTGGCAATGACCACCCGTGCTATGGCACGTTCACTTTGCCTCTTCAAAATATTGAACCTGATATGTCAAAATGTCAAGCCGGCTCTTCTTCCAGTCATCGGAAGGCAGCCCGGCTTTCATGCAAAGATGCGAAAGAAACTGGTCCGGCCGGGGCAGTTGCTCCCAGACCTGGGGCAAAAAAGTGGCGCTTGCCGGCCCTTTGCTCAGGATAACACCGTCCACATGGACCCGCAGTTTGGAAAGCAAATCTTTGCTGTCCCCATATTCCAGACGTTGCGGTTTGGAAAGGATACTGATCTCAATATCCACCTGATTGAGTTCATGTGATTTCAAAGCGGGGAAACGAGGATCATGGAAAGCGGCATTGATGGCGTTGCGCTTTATTCCGGCCAGGATGGATTCGGTGGCATCCAGGTTTCCGATACATCCTCGAAGCTGTTTGTTAATGGTCAGGGTTACAAAGGTGCCTTTGTGGTCATGAAACGCATTGTCGGCCAGGGTCTGGGGATCAACTGTGGTTGACTTTTCACCGAGCCTCTCTGCGATGGTCTGCCGGGCCAGCTTCACCAGAGCTTGCCCCTGGTGCGGTTTCAAAGGCTGAGAGGAATCACTAGGGTTTTGCATGGATGAACCTCCATAAAAAGCGATGGCCGCATAGCCGACAACCCGTGAATGATCTCCTGCGGTGTCACCGCTGTTTGAATAGTGGAGCAGCTTGGGTTGCCATCCGTGTCGGCGAGCCATATTTATCGCAACCAGAATCGGTATTCTGCCGCAGGCGGCGTTTTCACGTGTCATCAGTTTTCCGGCGTCAAGATTTAAAATTATATCTATGGTTTCTCGGTCCCTGGTAACGGCCTCTTGATAGGAAAGATAATGGGACAAATCCGAACTGACCACCAGCAGTGTGTCTTTATCCATTAAAGGGTTCAGAGTCGCCGAAACACGGTCCGCAAGATCATTGCCCCGGCCTAAAACAATGGGTATGAGTTCTAAATTTTTTAAAAAATATTGAAGAAACGGGAGAACCACTTCCAGGGAATGCTCAAGCCGGTCGGAATCCGGAATGGCTTGAAAAAGGTATTTATTCCTCCGAAGTACTGCCGCATCTTTATTCAGCAGAATCCGGCCCAGCGGCGTTTCATAGGCGCTCACATCGCTGATGGCGCCGCCAGTGAACCCCACACGATGATCCGGTGCCATTACGATGACTCTTTTGAATTGGTTTTCTTTTAATACCCGTGAGATATGCGCGGCTGTCATTCCCGAATACACATAACCGGCATGGGGCATAATCAGTGCTCTGAGGGAGGTATTGGGGGGAAATTTAATATGGGTCTGTTTTACCCGGCCGGTGAGCTGTTCGATCATGGATATCAATTCAGACCGTGTTCCAGGATAAAAACTGCCGGCATATGCAGGTTCACGGATATTATTGGCAGTGGCCGCAGTAACCTGAAAGATCATCACCGGGCAGAGCCCCAGAAGAATCATAAAAAACAGACTGAACATTCGCTTCATACCAGGATTTCCAATATTCCGACATTTTATTCTGACGGCATAAAAAGGTTGCCGCCAATAGTAATAAAATACAATGGGGACGAATTGCTGTCAAACAAAAACAAGTATTAATCAGGTCTCATAAAGGAATCGATCGAATTTATATGCGGTGTAAAACCAAGACTTTGACTCTAACCGGTGTCATCCCGGAACCGGCCCAGAGCAGATAAAAAAACGGGATGGAGTTTGAAACTCCATCCCGTTGGATTAAACTTCATCATAAAGGTTTTTGGCAACGGACCGAAATCCGATCCTTTTTCCTGTGAGCCGTGCTTGAGAACACAGAATTAGAACTTGTAACGGATCCTCATGTCTGCTCGCCAAATATCCTCATCAGAGCTGCCGTCTTTGAATACCCCGCCTCTACTATCTTCTTCAAAAGCGTCCATGGCGTCATCGGCAAACAGGTAACCGGCGTTAACCGCCCACTCCACATTTTTGAACAGCTTGTACTTGAAATAGACATCAATTTCAAGTCCAAGTGTATCTTCTTTCTGGTTTCTACCAAGATCATCTACGTACTCGATATCCTCGGCTGTCATCATGTACAATGCTGCCGCGCCCAGCTTGAGCTTTTCCGAGTACTGGTAGTCGTATGCCAGTTTGTTCATAATGAAACCACTGACCCCAATATATGGCCGTTCGGTGAAGTAATCGTCATCTCCATACCCACCTTCCATGATGATGATGGAGTCAAACATGTCCACATCCGTGGAGATGAACGCGTCGAAATCGTCATCAGTGCAATCATCGTCTCCGGAGGCGTACCAGAAGGTGTAGGTCAGGGTGCTCTTGCCCATTTTCATCCCCAGATCAGCGTGGATAAAATAAGCGCTGAGATCATAATCATCTATTGGAAGACCATCATATTCAACATTGTCCAATCCTCCGGTCTGGTACATGAGATCCCATTTTGCAAAAAAATCACCCGATTTCCATCCGCCGTCAATACCCAGGGTGGTTATATCGATGTCGATGTTCTTGGGCAAAGATTTTACTAAATAATTTTGAGGGGTTATTTCGTAAGCTCCTCCGACTTTAACATCATCGATGTTGTTCCACTCATAAAGGGCAAAAAGGCCAACATTCAACCCTTCTCCGGGTTTTAAGTTAATCCGACCCAAGAGGGAGTCTATGTCGTTATCAAAATCATCCGCATCTTGATTTTTGTTCTGAACCTCATAGCCCCGCGCCCATGCTAACTGGTAGTCGATGCTGCCGGCGGTGCCGTACAGATTGACTGCGCCTACGGTTTCATTCCACTTATAGTAGTTCACATTAAGGGGTTGCAGACCGATGCGCACCCGGGATTTTTGCTCGGCAAAGGGAAGTTGAAAGTCAAAATAGCCCCAACGAAATTCAAATGCTAATTGATCTCCGGTGTACCCCATCCCACGATTACCAGCTGAACCTTGTTGACCAAAGGTCAACCCTCCGATCTCAGTGGCAACCACGCCCTTATAGGCGCCGTCGTCGCTTGCCGCTTCGAACCACAGCCGATACTTGACCTCGGCAAAATTGTCGTACACGTCGCCGTCGTCTATCTTGCCATTAGACTCAGCTGTAAACCAATCATAGTGGTTGGTTCCCAGCATGAAGCGGTGGTTCATGTCCCCGTTGAACTTGAGCTGTGTTGCAGCAGCCGGAACAGCGAACGCCACCAGCAAGGCCACGGCGGCGAGTGCAACAATCATTTTCTTATGGGTCATCATCGTTTTCCTCCTTTTGTTCATACAAAACACAATGTGTAAACCTAATGATGTTAAATGTTGATTTAAAACCGTTTGCCTAATAATTTCCGGTTTTGCCTTTTCCTTTAATTCACCTCCTTTCCAGCGGATCAGAAGCCTATGTAGTAAAAAATCAGTCTCCGGTACGCTGATAAAAAGTTAAAAAACGCTGTCTTTTAAAGGTGAAAGACAGCAGATTATTACCTCCTGTAACAGCCTTATGCTGAAATATCAAGCATTATTTGTAAGTTAAGCAGACGCCTATCCTTTTTTACGGGTATTTTTAACGTTTAATTTTATAAAGTCAAGTAAAATTATATATAATTTCTATATAATTTTGATGAATTAGGATATATTGTATTTTATTAAAGGCGATTACTATATATTGTGCTGCTGCAAATAAAAATATTGTGTAAAATCGAGTTTTTTCATAACTATTCCCGGTTAAGTACCTCTGATCCACGGTTTACAGACTTTATTGCCGGAGATCAAAATAGAGCAGCGAACTTTTTCCTCCCCCTTGGAAGATTAAACTGGATTTGGACACCACCATCAGGACCCGTTCCGAATCCATATCCAATCCCTGAATGCGTCCCTGAACCTGCCCGCCAAGAGTGCCGTTGACAAAGCGGCCCTGTTTGTTTTTGAACACCGACAGCCCGGTCTGACCCTCGCCCCCAAATCCCGGCGAGACCCTGCCTAAAAAGCCACTGTCCGTGGACACCACAACAAGCTCATTTTGGCCGTCTCCGTCAACATCCCGAACCAGTGGACGGATTTCAAAGACCCTGCTGTTGCTCATGGTCGTCTGTCGGGAAGCGGTGGCCAGATCATAAACCAACACCGAGTCACTTCCTCCAACCGAGATAGAGGACTTGAACAGGGGTGTTCGCCCCGAATAGATGAAGAGTTTCTCATTGTGGATAAAAGCGGTTTCAGGTTGCCCGTTTCCGGTCAGGTCCCCGAGGCAGCTTCCGATCACATTGAAATGTATGGGAAAATCCAGAGAAGGATCGGACCAGCTGAGGGTATCTCCTGCAATACGCCCTTCCCACTTTCGGCTGCCGAAGATCTCGTCACCGTCGAACTCCTGGGCCAGAAGGGTTTCGGGTATGCCGTCCGTGTCCGTGTCAAATGTGCCCAATATCCGGGTAGTTCTTTCCTGAAAAACGGTCATCCGGTTTCCTTTTCGCTTAAAGAGATACCCCCAGACCCTGTCATTGTAATAGGTGTTTACCGCGAGATACAAGGGGCCGTCTGCCTCGGGCTGCCACCATCCCAGGGCCAGGATCTGCCCGGGATGATCGGGCTTGATCGTGTTCAGCCGTTTGAGTTTATCTGTGGCCCGATACAGGGTGACCTGCACCCCGTCCGTTATCGCCAGGAGTTTTCCTTGTTTTGTGGGAATAAAATCAGCCATTGCCGTGGGCCGTGAAAAGGTGGCCAGGGTTTGAAGTTGCGGAAAAGACTCTTCATACCGGACCGTCTGACCGGAATGTTGCACGAATCCCGGCTCAGGTTCGAGGTCCGGCATTCTTAATGCAGAGACCGGACGGGTTTCCTCGGACTCTTCAGCGGGAGCCGGTTTTGGGGGTGCCGGTTCTGCTCCATACGCATGGAGAATTCCGAAATCCGGGCCCCGGACCTCCAGACGATCATTTTGCAGTATAAAGATCAGGGAGTTGGCGTGGTCTTTTGCCGGTAAAGACGGCGTTGCAGGCCGAATCGCCTGGGATGGGTCGTACTCCACCCACTCCAACTGGCGAATGGCGGACTGCAATCGGGTGAACATATCCCGACCCCGGCCCGTGTAATCCCAGAATAGGGCCGGGACCTTGTTATATCGAAGGATGGCGTCTCCCCTTTGGGGGTGCTTGGAGCCGGGGAGCAGTCGGGCAAAGGAATACCCGGACGCGGTCCGGGTGACGGCAAGCAATGCCTTGACTTTCCCGAGGTACCCGATAACCTTCCCGGTTACCGGGTGAACGATCTCTTTATCCTTGGAGGAGATGCTGAAGACATCCCCGGGTGCGATCCCGTTGGATACGTCCAGGTCAATGATGTACTCTTCTCCGGCCTGTTCCACCAAGTACCCGGAAATAGAGCTGAAATCTTTGGAGATTTTGTCCATGTTGATGCCGCCGGTTTGAACGCTGCCACAAACAGGGACGGCCATCAGAACCATAGCGGACAAAAGGAAAAACATATAACATTTGCACCGTGACTGTAGCATATACCCCTCACATAAAAAAGTAATGTTCATCAAGCCCTGGCGTTGATAGTCTCAGCATGTCATGCGGTTGTATAATCTCGCAAAGATAATTGTTTGTCAAACAATTTAATGGAGGGGTCGGGATGTTTATTTAACATAGTCGTCGCTTCATGA
>JASFHC010000081.1:0-8872 GCA_050123435.1 Desulfobacterales bacterium | reverse complement strand
GTAACTATTTATCAAGAAAGAGATTCCAGTTTACTTAAGAAAAAAACTACCAAAAACGGCAAATTTGAGATGGAACAGACATTAATAAAAACAATGGAACTGAGTAATGGTTTGAAATTAGACTTTTATGACACTTCCCGTAAACTGGCCGGTGACCGTTGGTACGTCGGGGTGATTGCTCGGATCGATATTCCACTGATCGATTCGCTGCTTACAAATCAACATCTTTCGTATTACAGTGTTGAAGAAATTAGGAGCGAATTAGGGGAATCCGTTCGTTTCCAACAGAAAAAGGAACGCCACTATATTGACGAGCGGGAAAAAGATGACTTGCTGAACGGTTTGATAGATTCTTTTATCAAAAGCTCGTTAAACTATCTTTCCCATCCTGATTTTTCCGCCAAGTATGTTCTCAAAGAATTACAAGCATATCTGAAACGACAGATGTGGTACAAAGATAATCGCCGTGGATAAGCATATAAAACTACCTTCTCGTCAATTTTCATGTAATATCCGGATTATATACTACTTTTTAGTATAGTTCTCAACTGTTCCGGCTTGTCGCCGGATAAGAAAGAAAAGTTCCGATGACGAGGATATCAGACTTCTAAAGTCTTTGGTTTAGACACCATAAACATTTACAATCATCTAAAATCAGATTTTTTATCGGAACTGTCATTTCCCATTCGTGAGGCTTTGATAAAAAAGTATAATATTTCAATAGGTTATAAATCATAAAAATTGGCATTTATTTTGCTATGTGTGTAATGGAAAAGACGATCTAAACCGTAATGTGAAAGGTTATAAGATGGACTCGTGTAAAAACTAACCAACAGATAAAGGGAGACAAAAGTAAAATGAAAATTAAACCATTAAATGACAGAGTGTTGGTCATAAGACTTGATAAAGAAAACAAAACCAAAGGCGGGATCATCATTCCAGATACCGCCAAGGAAAAACCGCAAAAAGGCCGGGTGGTTGCTGTGGGTCCGGGGAAAAGAGGAGAAGACGGTAAACGATTTCCTCTCGATGTGAAAGAGGGAGATCACGTTATTTTTTCGAAATATGCCGGTACCGAAATAAAAATTAGTGATATCGAACATGTATTTATGAAGGAAACTGACATCCTGGCCGTTCTAGACTAAACAGTTTGAGAAATTAAGGAGAAGTAAACCTATGACTGCGAAAATGATATCATACGGCACGAAATCCAGAGAGCATCTGCGAAAGGGTGTCAATTTTCTGGCGGATGCTGTTAAAGTTACTTTGGGCCCCAAGGGGAAAAACGTGGTCTTGGAAAAGTCCTGGGGATCCCCCACCGTTACCAAGGACGGTGTCACCGTTGCCAAGCAAATCGAGTTGGCGGAAAAATTTGAAAACATGGGTGCCCAGATGGTCAAAGAAGTGGCCAGCAAGACCAGTGATGCAGCCGGTGACGGCACGACCACAGCAACGGTTCTAGCCCAGCATATTTTTAGTGAAGGCCAGAAACTGGTGACTGCGGGTTTGAACCCGATGGCTTTAAAACGGGGCATTGATTTGGGTGTTGCCGCCGTCGTCGAAGAGCTGAAAAAAATTTCCAAGCCGACCAAAGACCGCACTGAGATCACTCAGGTTGGTACGGTTGCGGCAAACAACGATGAGATGATCGGTCAACTCATATCCGAGGCCATGGAACAAGTGGGTAAGGAAGGCGTTATCACGGTGGAAGAGGCCAAAGGGATGGAAACATCTTTAGAATTGGTAGAAGGTATGCAATTCGATCGTGGCTATCTTTCCCCTTATTTTGTGACGGATGCCGAAAAAATGGAAGTCTTACTGGAAGATCCTTTCATTTTGCTCCACGAAAAAAAGATCAGCAGTATGAAGGATCTGCTACCCCTTTTGGAAGGAATCGCTAAGAGCGGAAAGTCTTTGTTAATCATTGCGGAGGATGTTGACGGCGAAGCCTTGGCCACATTGGTTGTAAACAAATTGAGAGGGACGTTGAAAGTGGCTGCTGTCAAGGCGCCGGGTTATGGAGACCGTCGCAAGGAGATTCTACAGGATATTGCTGCTCTAACCGGAGGCCAAATAGTCTCGGAAGATTTGGGAATCAAGCTAGAAAACGTGACACTGACAGATCTTGGAAAATCCCGGAGAGTAAAGATTGATAAAGACAACACAACCATTGTGGAGGGTGCTGGGAAAACAACGGATATTGAAGGCCGGGTGCACCAGATCCGTACCCAGATTGAAGAAACAACTTCGGACTATGACCGGGAAAAACTTCAGGAGCGCCTGGCCAAGATGGTTGGGGGTGTGGCGGTCATAAAAATTGGCGCTGCCACCGAAACGGAAATGAAGGAGAAAAAAGCACGGGTAGAAGACGCCCTAAACGCGACCCGGGCAGCGGTTGAAGAAGGGATCGTCCCGGGTGGTGGTGTAGCCTTGGTTCGGTGTATCCGGGTCCTTGATTCGGTTTCGACTTCGGAGGATCAAAAGGAGGGGATTAACATCCTTAAACGGGCTTTGAGTGCGCCTCTGCGTCAAATCGTTAAAAATGCCGGTCATGAAAGCACGGTGGTATTGAACAAAGTTCTGAAAGGGAAAAACGACTTCGGCTTTAATGCCGAAACCGAACGCTACGAACATCTGTTGAAAAGCGGTGTTATTGATCCTACCAAAGTCGTTCGTTTCGCTCTGCAGAATGCGGCTTCCGTAGCCGGACTCATGTTGACTACAGAGGCTATGGTGGCTGAAAAGCCGGAAAAGAAAAAAACACCGACCATGCCGTCCATGAATAATGATATGTATTAAAAACCACTGCAATCCTTTAAACAAAGCTGACAACCGTCTGCAATATTTTTACCAATTCATAACGCCGCCCCGTGAAACTGCTCGGCAGTTCTCGGGGCCGGCGCGGTTTTTGGGATAATTGGGAGGGGATGAAAATGTTAGTCCGCGAATGGATGAACAAAGAGGTCATTACTTTGGATACAGACGAAACCATGCAGCAGGCCATCGGACTTTTAAAAGAACATAACATTCGCATGCTGCCGGTAATGAAGAACAAGAAGCTTGTGGGAATTATCACCGACAGGGATCTGAAACGGGCATCAGCCTCCGATGCCACTTCATTGGAGATTCACGAGCTGCTGTACCTGATCGGTAAAATTAAAGTTAAGGACATTATGATTCCGAAACCCATCACCGTTCCTTGGAATTTTACCGTGGAAGAAACTGCGGAAGTGCTTTTGGAAAACAAGATTTCCGGGGTGCCGGTCACAGGCCCGCAGGGCAATATCGTCGGTGTGATTACGAAATCGGATATTTTCAAGGTCCTGATATCTTTGGCTGGCATCGGCAAACGAGGGATTCAGATGGCCATTCAGATCACGGATCGACCGGGTTCTATGAAGGGGATAACGCGTGCAATTCGAGATCTTGGTGGTCGCATGGTGAGCATCCTTACGTCCTATGAGAATGTCCCGGATGGATTTCGAAATGTTTATATCCGTTTTTTTGATATGGACCGCAGCGTTCTCGAAACGCTCAAGGAAAATATATCCGAAATCTCCAAATTACTCTATATTGTAGATCACCGCGAAAATAAACGCGATATCTTTGAGACTTAAATTTTTGCCAAGGATAAACGTCACAGTTGGAATTGATAACATTTATAACACTATTTATTGCGAAAGGATAAATATCGTGAAAAGGCTTTCATTAGTGCTTTTAGGATTCTCGATCATGTTGATTCTCTTACGCCCTGTTATTGCTACCGAAAGGCTCAATCCTTTCGGTCTGGCACTTGATCAGACATTATATGAGGATACCCTATACCAATTAAAACAAAAATCGTGGATGTATGAGGAATACGAGAGAAAAAGTTTTGTACCGGTCAAAAAGGATTCGCCACGGAAAGGACGAAACACCTTTTTAAAGGTGAAGCCCAAAAGCATGGAAGGGCTGAGGAACCTTTACCTGTTTTTTAACGACAGAATGATACTAGAAGCAGTTATTGTAGGGCTGGAGGCGCAATTGCTTTCGGACGTTAAGGCTAAACTTAACCAGAAATATAAACTGGTTAAAGACAGCTTGTTGGGCGAAGATCCAACCGTTGGTTACGCTTACATTTTGTGGGAACAATCTTCTTTTTATATTGAATTGCAGAAACTGAGTACCCACAATCTTCGCTTGATTTATGTCAATAAGACCTATTATGAAAACTATCGAGAATTTTTATATAAATCCTTCGGAACATTTCGTCCAAGAAAAAAGCTGGTGCTCTGGCTGAACGAACTTTAGAAAAAACCAAGGGAAAAAGATGATAAAAAGTTCGGGCTTATGTATCTTCGAATTGAAACATACCTGTAATAGAATCTTAAAAAGGAGGATGTACGATGAAAAAATATTTCCTGAGTTTTTTCTATTTAGCAGTAGGGTTTGATTTTACTGTAACAAATATTTTTGCATGTAATAGTGCGACATCCGCTTCCTCGTTGCGTGGGATTGAGTCGATGTATGTCAATGTCGGAGATATAGATGGAAGATGTCAGATCGGAGTTAAAGGCCCAAGGATTAACCGAAGAACAGCTTGAAATCATCATTATAAGGAAACTTGAGGATGCCGGTATTTAGGCGTTTTCCGGTTACAAATCTGAGACGTCCCCAAAACAGACTCTACTTTATTTGAAGCTGTATATTCTATCTCCGGAACTTACACAAAAGACCATACGTACTATAGACGGCGAAAAAGTTCCCAGAGGCAAAGTCGAAAATTGATACCTTTATGCCGCCATTCTTGAACTTCGCCAACCCGTCACATTGCAAAGAGATACAACCATTACCCTATTGGCAGCAAACTGGTCCACAGAATCCACTGGCTTTAGACGTGTGAAGGACATCCATACCGATATTGACGGTATCCACGATGTCGAGTTGATCCAGAAAATCGGTACGCATTTTAATATTCATCCCTTGATCTTAGAAGACATCGTCAACACTTGGCAGCGGGAGCGCTATCGGTTTCCCGGCGTCCGGCTCCACCAAATAAAGTTTCAAAGAAATCGGAATAGCCGCCTGCGCCGCCAAATAATTCCTCAAACTCCTCCGGTGAAACCGTGCGGTATGTATATGAGGTGCACGGCTGAGACTGCCACTGCCCTCAGTTAAAGTTCTTCGGTCTACCGCCACTTTTCTCGTATTGCTGCCATTTCGAACCCAATTGATCGTATTTTTTACGCTTTCCAGGATCGGACAAGACCTCATAGGCTTCGTTTATCTCACGCAATTTCTCTTCGGCCGCTTTGTTTTCCGGATTAACGTCCGGATGCTACTTAAGGGCCAGCTTTCGGTAGGCTTTTCTAATATCGTCTTTACTTGTACTCTTATTGGGATCAATATTTGGTAGTAGTCTTTGTACTCCATATTTGTTTCCGTTTTTTCCCGAGTTTAACTTCTTCGTAAGTTAAATAATCCGGTTTTCCAACCGTATATCTTAAAAAAAATTTTCTGAAAAATGCGATTTAGACAGTTATCTATAAATTTTCCCTTTGTCGTTCTAAAACGTCCAGTAAAGAATAAAAAAAATCCTGATCTGGGAATGGCAAGGCTGCAAACGCGTGCAAAAGCCCACCGACGTATTTTTCAGCTACGATTTTTGGAGTCGAACACTCAGCAGCGGTACCGGACAATGGCGAAACATCTTTTCGGCGCATGAACCCAAAAGAACACCGGCAAGGTTGCTGCGTCCTTTTGCACCCATTACCACCATATCCACATCTTCTATTTTTGCGGCATCAACCAGTTCTTCAAAAGGTATTCCGGTACGGAAAATGATTTTTACCACCAGATGCTTGCAATTGGCCGCTTCCACCAGTTTTTTGATTTCCGCGGAGCGATCTTCCTTCATGCCCTCGATGTATTCTTTCGTTGTCAGGGATATATTGTTACCCATCGCCACAATTTTAGCCATGGTTTCTCTTACGGCCAAATAATCCCTCTGGTGAATTACATTAACGATGATTAATTCGGCCTTAAGGCTCTCAGTCAGTTCGGCGGCGTATTTGATGGCATGAAACGAATATTTTGACAGATCGCACGCTACCATGATTTTTTTGAAAACTTTCATCTTGCTCCCCCCCTCACATTCCGCGTTTATACGATATCTTTTTCAAACAAATCTGATGTATTAACCACTGACCGGGGCTTTGATCGATCATATCCTTGTCCCCCTTCGGTCCAAAATGGCGGGCGGCTGTGAACCTTTGAAACCGCCCGGTGATGCTTGTCAGCTGGTTTTTATTTCGATTTTTTTGCCTTCTGTAGCTTTGGTTTTCTTGAAGATGAGTTTCAAAACACCTTTTGTGTAAGATGCGTCAATGTTTTCCTGATCGACCTCAGAAGGCAAATTCATTCTTCGGGTAAAAGAACCATAAGATCGTTCGACACGATGGAAGTTTTACTCCTTTTGCTCCTTATTCTGCTTTTTCTCACCTTTAATGGTGAGGGTGCGTCCATCCAGATTGACGTCAATGTCTTTTGCATCGCAGCCGGGGATTTCAGCCTGTACGGTAATTTCTTTTTTCCCTTCACTCACATCCATACGTGGGAGCCATTGCCCCTCTTTAAAGAATTCGCGGGAGATGGGAAAATCAAGATCAAAAAAACGATTAAATAAATTATCGAGTTCACTTTTGAACCCCACCAAGTCTTTACCTTCGCGTTTGCGCCATGGCATTAAATCAAACATTTTTCTATCCTCCTTTTCATATATCCAATGTTCAGAGGAAATTTTTTCCTCTGAACGATTTATAGCAACAAAGATGCCAAAATTATAACTTGTTGAATTATCATTAATTAATCATGGGTAAACCCCCGGCTTTGCCGGAGGTCACTGAATAATTTAATCAGTAGTACATCGTAACTGTATCATTATTCATATAATCGAACTAAAGGACCGATCTGAACTGGATTTGGCAACCAAGGGTGATGTATAGTGATTATACAATATCAGTATGTTAGAAACGAATCTTTGTATTTTAAATGCACAAATTGACCGGATTAAGCCCTGAAGGCAAAGACATCATATGTCCGGTAATGCTGTTCATAGGAACCAATGGGTCCGCTAAATGCTTTAATTAGCATATGCATCAGATGAGCCATCTTTAAAACAATCATGATATCCGGTTATTATGTTTTTGGCACGAAGTTTGCTGAACGCATAATTAAAGTAAATTGTTTAGGCAAACTGGTTTCATCCGCATATTTGGGGATGAAATGCAAAGATACCTTCCATGTGAAGCAAACTGGTAAACTGATTCGTTAAATCGACAATATAGTATTAGCCTTATTTTTCCCATGACCTTGACAGAGACAACATCAATACAAGGAATTGTAATACCGACTGCCTGGAATGAAAAAGGGGAGGTCATTTCAGTAGCCATCGCCACGTATAATGAAGGAAGATATCTGGTTGAAGATAACTTCAAAGGTCGACAACTCTTATCACTTCTCCGCAAACGTGTGGTGGTTAATGGGATTTTATCAAGACGCGATAAAAAAAACGTTATTGAAGTGGATAACTTTGAGCAGGACACCTCAGAAGTTTAAATAAGTAAACACGACCTGGCAGAAAAAAATGAAAACTTTTATCGGAATCCGAGTGGACCATATCCGTCAAAATTGATAGTATTCAAACATGGAACAAAATGACCTACAAACAACTTGCCGTACGGGTTTGCTCTTTTTTCAGTAACAGTTGATGCGAGCATCCGACCCCAAAAATTAATAAACGTCTACTAAGATTGTTAGTGAGCCTTTTCTCTTGACATAAGCATTTAATTTAATACATATAAGTTAAATATTGCTTGCCCACTTTTTGTGAGATCCGGCCGAGAAATCGGTTGTTTATAAGTGGTTTCAAAAACGTCCCCACAGGCCCAATTTCTGTGTTGGACCGAGGGATTCAATACTCGAAATATTATATATATTCCTGCGGTTGAATCTCTCGCTCCGCCTTGACTTTTAATCTGATTGAAGGTTTTGAAGTCACTTCTGTTGAATAAATAAAAATGAAAAACGTACTTGTCATATCATCCAATATAAAATTGGTGCAATCGATATCGCGGGCACTTTCAGCAAATTTCTCGGTGAAAAACACGACATCGATCCAAACTGCCCTTCAAATGCACAACAGTACACCTTTTGATATCGTCTTTATCGATCTCGATCCGCCTGAAATTGCCTCTGATTTTGATCCGTTCGGACAATGCATACGCCCATTTAAAAAGCCCAACCCCTTGGCTCAATTTATCGTGGTCACGCAAAAAGAAAATCTTCAAAAAGCATTCAAAGCCGCCAAGGAAGATGTTGCGGGTATCTTAACGCACCCGGTCGAGCAAGAAGAGATTCAGCAGTTATTTGAGTCCGTTCAGGCGGATATGATTAAAGATCTGGAACTGGACTATTTGCGTGATCATTTCTGGAAAACAGACTGGCTCGATATCATTCATTCTCTCAATCCTATTATGAAAAAGGTGTATGAAAACATCCGTTCGGTAGCACCTACCGTTGCCACGGTGTTGCTGTTTGGGGAGACAGGCACCGGCAAAGGATTGATGGCCAGACTCATTCATTGGCACAGCCACCGATATGAACAACCGTTTATCGCCTTACACTGCGGAGCCATACCGGACACATTGATAGAAAGCGAACTGTTCGGACATGAGAAGGGTGCATTTACCGGAGCCGACCGTAGAAAGACCGGGAAATTCGAAATTGCGAGCCAGGGCACCATTTTTTTAGATGAAATCGGAACCATCACCCCACCCGTCCAGATTAAACTGTTGCAGGTCTTGCAAGACGGTACATTCAGCCGTGTGGGCGG
>JASFHC010000080.1:0-8900 GCA_050123435.1 Desulfobacterales bacterium | reverse complement strand
CCGTTTGGGATCCCCCTCGTGGGGATACAGCCAATAGTTGACCAGTCGAGGAGGAAGGGTCTCGTGCGTCAGGGCGCCTTCACCAAGATTCTGCTCCTGCTCCAACTGTACAATGGATACGGTGGACGCTCCTAGACAAAGACCCAGCGACGCTACCTTCTTAGACGTACGCCTTCCTTTAAGGCCCTGATCCGGCGGCACACTCTTTTTTATATCGGGCTGATCTATATGTATGTTCATTGGTTTTCCCCTTCACAGTTTCTTATTAAGGTTCTTGCTTTTGATTTTCATTTAGAGCAAACATCGTTCCAAAAATGAGGCTCGCCTTGAATTTCTGGAGTTAACCCCTTGCATTAAATTCTAAGGACAGCTTTGATATTTTTTCTAACTTAATGAATTTTCGGGAAGATATCCCCTGTGTTGGAAAAGAAGCTATGAAACCAAATAAGTTTCACATGTTGGGTTTCAGGGATTGTTTCATGCGGTAGAGAAATTGTCTAAAGGGTGCAAAATATCTTGACACGATATTAGCTACTACAAGAGATTCCTGTTAAACCGGGAAGTTAGAGCAAAGCAAGAAATGTTTACAGTGCAAAAACAATTGCACCGTTCTCATGGGGGTGATGCCGCTACCGGCGGTTTAGTTTCAAACGTCTGTTCAATGCCTGGCGCGTAATTCCCAAACTCAGGGAAGCAATGGACTGGTTGCCGTTTGCCCGTTTCATGGCTTCATCAATCAGGAGTTGTTCGGCTTGTTTAAGCGTCGGCAATTGCGTATGGAAAGAAATCAAAATGCTCTTTTCCTGAAGCAGTTGTTTGGACTCCGTTTCAAAGGTTGGGTGCTTTTGAAAAATATGAGACTTGAAGGTCTCCATGGAAAGTTTGCCGGATTTATGACTACTGACCGCATTAAAAACCATGGATTCCAGCTCTCTGATATTCCCGGGGAAATGATAGGTGGAAAGCAGAACCGGCAGTTCATCGGGAGGGGTCGGTTTCTTTTTGCAAAGCGCATTAGACGCTTTCTCCAAAAAGTGCTCTACAAGAATAGGCAAATCTTCTAAACGCTCAGCAAGGGTCGGAATATGGATATGATGATCACAAAGTCTATAATAAAGGTCCTTACGAAACTTGCCGGATGACCGAAGCGCATCAAGATCCTGATTCGTAGCAACAATTATTCGGGCATTGGAGCCTTTTGCAACATCTGATCCAAGGGGATAAAAGTCTCCATCCTGTAAAAGTCGCAAGAGTTTTACTTGTGAAGTGGTACTCAGATCGCCGATCTCATCCAGAAACAGTGTCCCGCCTGAGGCTTTCTCTATCAAACCGCTGCGGGCCTGATCAGCACCGGTAAACGCGCCTTTTTTATGTCCAAAAATAGTATCTGCAAAAACATTATCATCCAAGCCCGCCACATTTACAGGAACAAAAGGTCCTTTACGGCTGCTCAGCGTGTGCACGGCTTTGGCAACCAACTCCTTGCCCACACCGGTTTCCCCGGTTATCAGTACCGGGCGAACACTGCTGGAGATTGCCTCAATGTAGTGAAAAATCGGTCGCATGCATGCACTGTTTGTCACGATTTCAGAAAATGCTTCGGTATTCTCCAGCTTATCCGAAAGTACATGGGCCTTTAGCATTCTGTTTTCTCTCTGCAATTCACGAAGTTCTACGGCCCGTTTTACCCCTCCGACAAGACGGCTTTTTTCAACCGGCTTAACCATATAGTCAAATGCACCGTGTTTCATGCATGTTACGGCGGTTTCCACATCGTTTGCCCCTGTAATAATAATGACAGGCACTTCCGGGAAGTCACTGTTTATTAATGGTAGCAGCTCTTCACCCGACACATACGGCATTCTCAAATCCAGCAGCATGACCTCGATCTCCCGTCCGGAAAGCATCCGCATTACATCGCGGCTGTCCTGACAACGGATGAAATTATTCATGCTCGCAGAACGGAGTGCAATTTCGAAACTATCCAAAGCCTGTGCTTCGTCATCTACCAGCATTACCGGTAAGACAGGATATACGGATTCAGTCATTCTATTATCCCTTTCAAGGCATTGTTCTTTTAACGAACAGGTAAGATCACCTCGGCCGTTGTTCCCTTCCCTGTTTCTGATACAAACGTCATTCTACCCCCATGCTCTTCAATAATTCTTGAGGAAATTGATAAACCCAATCCAACGCCTCCTGAATCGTGCTTGGTGGTAAAAAACGGGTCCGTAATTTGCGCCAAAATCTCGGATGCAATCCCCACGCCTTCATCTTTGACATTAACCACAATATTACTCATCGCTTCATCCCAATACGTTGAAACAAAAATACCTCTTTTTGAATCCGGAAGGGCCTGACAAGCGTTTTGGATTAAATTTATAAAGACCTGTTCAAGCCGCTGGAAATTCGCTGACAGCAAGGGCAAATTCTTTCCGTATTCTACTGAAAAATGACTTGTGGATTTGTTTATTATATTAGAGATGAGAGAGATGGCAGACTTTAAAACAGCATTAATGTCCACCGACTGTGTCATATCGGAAGTATCTTTCCGCACGAATTTCTTTAAGTCCTCAACGAGTTGCATGATACGTTTGGATCCATCCAATATTCCGGAAAACAATATGGGAATCTTTTCACGCATCTCGGTGTAGTTCAAACCCCCTATGATAAAATCGCCATTCTTTTCATAGTATTCCTCAAGTATCGGCATAATACTTTCCCATGCTTCCAGCAAGGTAGGCGTATTCAGCCGGATAAAATTATTGGGATTATTCACCTCGTGGGCCACACCGGAGACAAGGGTTCCCAAAGCAACCATTTTACTGGCCTGAAAAAGCTGCTCTTGATGTAACCGTTCCCGTTCTTCAGCTTTCTTTCGCTCTGTGATGTCACGTCCAACACCTCGAAATCCTGTGGGCTGACCACTTGAATCAAGAATCAGCGCAACAGAGCACTCGACAAATTTCCTTTTTCCATCCTTTGTGACAGTTTCCCAATCGTATGCCAGGGCGGGTTTCCCTGTTCGATACACCTCGTTAAACGTTTTGAATACGTTCTGAGCCGTATCTTCAGTCATAAATTCTCGATTGTTCATACCAACCAACTCTTTTTTAGAATAACCCAGATGTTTACAAAAAGCCGGATTGATGAAGGTTAGATTTCCAGACAGATCGACCTCATAATATCCATCTTCCATGCTGTTAAGAATATTTCTATATTTCTTTTCGCTTTCACTTAAAGCCTCCTCGGCATGTACCCGATCGATAATTTCTCCTCTGTATGCTTGATACGTCTCCTTCAATTCCTTAAACTGCAGTTCTGATGTTGTAAAGGCTTTTGAAAAACGGAGGGATATAATAAATGCCTGGGAAAAAATAAAAATAAAAAGGCCAAACGGCGCAAAATATCCGGTCTGGATTACATTCTCAGCGTACAACATATCGTTTATGGCGGTTAAAGCTAAAATTATAAAGCCAAGAAGAAAAACAAAGGCCCCGTCTCTCTTTCTGATCAAAGCAATGCTTGGCACATAAAGTCCGTATATAATGGCTATGAGCGTGATGATTTGGTATGCTTGAAGGGTATGTGAGAAAACTCTTGCAGGAGTAAAAAGCACAGCACATGAAAAAGCGCAACCTAAGATTGTTATGAAATGGGAAACCCGTTTTGAAGTTTCCAGATAAAAAAGGGATTGCATAAATAGGATAAAAGCAGGAACGGCAAGATAAAAAGAAAGATATTCTAGCTTGATCAGAAACTCCCAGTCTGTATTTGAGAAAAGATCAATAAAATATCTTTCACCGGTAGTAACGAGTCGTAACGCAACCAGAAAACAGAAAATACTAAAAAAAAGCGGTGAACGATCCTTTTTTCTGAATGTAAAAAGGCCAAGATGGTAGAGCGCCATAATAAAAATACTACCCAATAAAAATAGATCAAATTTAAGCCTCTTCTCTTTAATCTCCCGAATGTCCTTCTCATATCCCAACTGGACAACTTCTCTGGCTCCGCCTCGTCGGTGATGAAAATTAGACACCTGGAAAATGAGTTCGATCTGCTTGTTTTCGACTTTAAAATCAATTATCTGGGGAAAATATCGAGGGGTTGTTGTTTCACGATCTTTCCCTGCCGTTCCTACTGAACATATCTTTTGCTCATTCAAATAGGCATTAAACGCCGTACCCATACTTAAAAATTTTAAAGCAAATGATTCCGTCAGGTTATCGAGAAGAATTTTCAAACGATATGTGGCATACCCGTTTCCAGGTAGATTTTTCCCCTCCAGTTCATAACTGTTCCAATACCCCGGCACTTTGATAAATCCGGTTCTTTTGGGTGGAGTGGCCTTGGAAAAATCCATGGGTTTTAACTGTTTCTGCCAGTAGAACTCATACTGCCCTATAAGGTTAACCGGGCCATCTCTTTTAAAATCCCAATCGGTTAGATCAAGAACTCCTTTAACTGCTGTAGGGGGAATCTTTTCTTGAAAATCATAACGGCAGGCAGCAACAAATATCAAAAGGGAAATAATTAAAAATGAAAAATAGTTGAGTAAATTAGATCTCATAACACTAACTTCTCGAGCTTCAAACCCTGTCCGTTTCTTTGGAGTAATATTCCTGGTTGTCGTAAAACGTGCGGGGGATTTTATTTTGACCGTATTCCGGCGTTTTAAGTTTGGAGCACCCGAGGATCATCCAGATCTTGGACAGTCTGTCCTGGCCGGTAACCCGTTTCCGGATTCTAAAAAATGGAAATTTCTCGGTTCTGCCAACGGCAACCCGGATATACAGTAACTCCAGACAGTTTATCATTACGATAAAGCCGATAATTGTGTTGAACCATAGATACTTAGTGAAGGCTCCTGGTTGGTAATGTGGAGAGCACTTAAAAATGTAGCAAAAGGAATAGATCTGAAAAATCAGGTATGCCAGGCCAATCGTCAATAATAAAATCCCAAGAAGCCCCTTGGCCTGATAGAACATTCGATCCCTGGATTCCAACTCGGAACAGATATCAATTTTTTCATTTTCCGCTGAGATTTCTTTGCCGTACGCCACAAACTTTAACCATAACCGGTAGGCCCGTTCCCTCTCCCGGAAATACCCCCCGAAAAAGAAACTGAATATGCTCGTTAGGGCAGCCGAAGAAATCAAAAAAGCACCTGGGTTATACATAGGAACCTCTCAGTTGGATATGAATCATCTAATTGAATTTAAAACCATGAACGTTCTTCAAAGTCAATCTTCAAATACGACCAAACTCAGCATAATTAATAAGAACGATCCAAGCTTTGGCATCGAATTTTAAAGATGCATCTTCACATAACTGTAAAGCCTCTTTCCGGGACACAAAAATAACCTCTATATTCTCGGATCCTTCATTGCCGTCATTTGAGGGGTCTCCATCACATTCAATATATATCATGGAAACGGATTCATCGGTCATTCCCGCGGACGAATATATCGAAGGGCCGATTTTTATACAACGGGTGAGCTCTAAACCGGTTTCTTCTTTTAACTCACGACAAGCTGCTTCCTGTATCGTTTCCCCTTCATCAATAAGTCCCGCCGGGAATCCGTATTCATGGTCTGCCAACGGAACTCGGTATTCTTTGGTAATGACCATCTTTTTTTTAGGCTTATGAAACGGAACTATGATCACCGCATCCGGTTTGGCAAAATCATTGGTAATACATTTGGGTTCTTTTTTCCTGGAGGCAATCTGCCAAATCTTATGGTCACCATTTCTATCAATATAGGACACATTGAACAGGTTTAACCATTTGAGGTTCGTCAGTTTCTTTGAATCTATAATTTTCATTTGCTGTTCCTTTTGGGATGATTTATTTTTTTTCGAGAGCCTTACCTGTTGTCTGATAATTTAAGAAAAAATAATAAAAAGAAGCCCACTATGATCAATGCTCCGGAAAGACTCATGGCCCAGGAAAAATAACCATTATCCGCCATAACCCCAATCAAAGCGGGAACAACCCCTCCTCCTAAAACAAAAGCTACGGGTATGGTTAACGATATGGCCATATTTCTGTTTTCCGGTGTACTTATTAATGACAATGCCGCAAAGCCTGAGGGATAAAAGCATACCGCAAAAACAGGCTGAAGGAATACTATAGCTGCAATCCAGTGTGTCGAAACCATCCCTATCAGAAATGTAAGAATTCCGGTAACAAAAAACACACCAATCATAACGGGCTTCGGACCAAACCGATCCGTTGCCCATCCCCCTAAAAATGCCATCCCCAACGTGGAAATTCGGGAAGTTCCGACCAGACTATTCGCCCAATCCAGACTCATCCCGTGTTCGGTTACCAGATATAACGGGAGCATATTATAAATCCCCAGTGTACTTGTAATGGCCAAACTGAACAGAACAATCAAGATCCAGAAAGCAGGGATCTCAAAAATTTTCTTAATGGACGAAAAATTAGGAGCCTCCCCTAAGAAGTTCCCCCCTTTACCCAATTTGGAAAAAACAATTCCCATAATAACCGAAACCATTCCAATAAAAAATAAAATATTACGCCACAGAAACCAGGGAAGAAGCATATCAGCCAATAACGGTGTTAAAATAAAACTTAAATTCGGTGCAAGTTCATGAATCGCTACCGCTTTACCCCAGTGCTTGGGATTAACCAGGGATGTAACGGTTGTAATTCCCGATGGGAGATATATGCCCGCGGCTATTCCGAGTACAAATACACAACATCGCATGGCAAAAAGACTGTTGCTAAAAGAAATGAATGAAAGCGCCGTACCCACGGCGATCGCAGAAACAGCGATGGTTTTTTTATGGGTAATCCGAGAAGATATGTTCCCGGACCCCAGAAGGGATATGAAATACCCGATGGAAAGGAATAGAAAAAGTGAACCCGCATTCCCATGACTGAGCCCCATATCATCTTCAATGGCTGGCAGTAACGGAGCGGCTATGATTCGGGCAGTAAAGTTTAATAAAAATATGGATGCGATGAGGAGGAGCGGCCCTAGCTGGGAACGGAACGTCTCACTGCCCAGGGGATTGCCATTGCCAACATGAGGTGTCTTAACATCATTCAAAGCTTATGTTTCCATTTCTAATTTTTCATCACTCGAGTCCGACTTTCCAACCGTTACGACGTGTGTTTAAAAATGTCCGCCTCTCCCCCGATCCGACCCTCCGGTTTTTTCCCTTGTGGTTTGCAATGAATTTTTTGCTTTTTACCTATTTAAACGAGCAGGCCGGTTAAAATGATGGGTGTGATAACATAAACACGCTGCTATGAAAAGACTTATTAATTGCAGTGCGCGAGCCCTTAGGATAGATTTAATGAAACCATTAATTTCGGACATGGCCCCGGTGAAAACAAAAAAGGGCAGACATCCCGTCCGAACGGTGGGATGACCTGCCCCTACAACTGCTTCGAACTTTTTAAGTTTACCGGCAATTCGCCCGATTAAAGCTGCAATCCTAAATTATAGGTTTCGTATTCAACCGGTCCGTCAAGCAAGGTTTCAAACTTAGCCTCATTTTCCGCTCTTAACTTACTTTTTTCCCACTGGTTCCAACTCTCTATTTTCTGCCACATGGATACCACGACCACATTATTTTGATCGTCACAACCACTCAACGTCTCCGATGAAATATAGCCCGGCTGGCCCATGGCATTGTACCGAGCTTTGATAAGGAGTTTTGAGGCCTCATTAAGTCTACCGTCTTTTATTTTTCTCTTGATTAAAACTTTGACCGCCATAGTGACCTCCTTTCTTTATATCGGTGAATAATGGGAAGTGCAATAAGCGTTTTTTAACAACAACAGGGACTGTAATGATTTTGATTCAACCGGTTAAAAGCCGAAAAGAAAATATTAAGACTTATGCAGCGGCTTCAGATACCTCAATCTGCCCTGTACCTCCGGTCAGGGAAACAGCGGCCTGTGATGAAGACGTAATCATTTTATAGCTCCAAACCAAACGATTTCCGATTAACGCTGCCAAACGTTTTATGAAAATGAGCCCGTTGACCGGATCCTGTTCAAGGATATTTAGTAATGCTCTGCTGTCAAATTTCTGCAGGATGGTATCTTGCTGACATTCTCCCGATGCAGAATAAACATCCCGTTCGATGATGCTCGACCAGCCAAAGGCCTCTCCGGCACGATCCACGGTATAAACCATCTGGCCGGTTTCACCGATCGACAGTTTAACCTGTCCTTTGATTAGAAAATAAAAATTGACGGCCGGATCTCCCTCGTGAAAAAGAAAGTGTCCTTTCGGATGAGATTCTTTTTCTGCCATATCCATAACTTTCTTCACAAACTCCCTGTTCATGCCCCAAAAAAGATCTGATTGCTGGATATACATGGCTCCTCCTTTCTCTCCAGATCACCACTGAACCGGTAAGAAAATTCGCTGTACATCCCGTGGGTATCATAATGGAGTTAAAAATTAATTTAAAAATAAAAACGGTCGGCGCCCATGCATAAAAATCGCCCCTAAAGAGGTGTAAGTCCGCCCCTTTAGGGCGGAATATCGGCATTTTTAGAAAACCTATTTTCATAATAATCCTCGAAGGATTCACGAAAAAAATTTATAATGGTCAAGAGCAGTGGTTGATTAATTCTTGCCAGATCGGAATTCAGGAAGACTCGCTATCAGTTTCTGTTGAATAATGAGCATGGACCATTCTATCAGAGAATGATGAGTGTGATAGGGAGCCGAGCAAAAATATCACGCGAAGGATAATAGTAACGGCGAATAAAACGCGGTGAATTATAGAACCGGATGAGTAACTGTTACACTATTTATACCATAAAAAATAGGAAGCTGTCAAATTTTTATTACACGCCATCTCAAAAATGCAGATTACGTTCATGGACAAGGCACGAGACGATGCAAAAG
>JASFHC010000079.1:0-9122 GCA_050123435.1 Desulfobacterales bacterium | reverse complement strand
TGCATTAGGGATCGTTGCGAAAAAACAGCGCTTTTATGAATTCGTAATCAAAAGATAAAAAATGTTATCTACCTAAACTATTTATTTAAATATTGAATTACTGTTTTTCCTTACGAGCCCTTATACATGAGTTTGTAGGGTGTCGTTGCGGATTATTCATGGAGCGGTTGAATTAAAGAAACTCCCCGATCCCTCATTTAACCACCATCAATAACTGAGCCGGGTCCGGCCAGAGGCTTGAACATTTTCTTTCCTGCACCGCAAGCCGGACATTTCCACTCTTCCGGCAAGTCTTTAAATTGGGTGCCTTTGGGAATCTTTCCTTTCCTGTCACCCTTTTCCGGGTTGTAAATACATCCGCAATTTACCGTCTGACACTGACACATCTCTTCAGGTTTCATTATTTTTTCTCCATTATTTCGTTTAGGGCCTCGGAAAATAATAAACTCCCCGAGATTACCCCGGACTTTGGTTCGAATTCATTGAAATATTTTTAATACGCTTCTTCGTAAGCCAGATCCTCTTTCGTCACCTTACCCTTAAACAGGTTGTATGCCCATATCTGATACCCAATGACAACAGGGATAAAAAACATCACCACAATCAGCATAATTTTTAAGGTAAGAGGGCTTGAAGATGCATTATGGGCCGTAAGGCTGAATTGTGGATTAATGATAGAGGGAAACATATTGGGATACAACCCGATAACACCGTAAAACGTAGCCCCGACAATGGTGAGTGCAGAGGCGAACCAGGCTTTGAAAAACGTTCTTTTTACCATAAAATATTTTATACCAAAAAGGGCGAGAACCGTAATCAGTATAACTATAAAAAAGACCGGATGGGCCAGGTAGTTATCATAGAGCCGGGTTGAAAACTTGCTTGCGATCAGAAAAATTACCGCCACCCCGAGAAGCACCGGCCAGAGTTTATTGGCAACGGAAGCCGCCCTGTCATGCAGATCCCCTTCCGTCTTGATGGCCAGCCATAAGGCGCCGTGAACAAGAAAAAGCATTACAAAAAGCACGCCGCCAAGAAGCCCGTAAGGATTTAAAAGCGTAAATAACGTTCCATGATAAATGCCGTTTTGATCTATGGGAATTCCTTTAAAAATATTTGCAAAAGCCACTCCAAAAAGAAGCGCCGGTAAAAAACTGCCGATAAAAATACATGTATCCCAGATTTTTCGCCAGCGCGGGTCGTCAACCTTACCACGAAATTCAAAGGAAACACCTCGCAGAATCAGAGCAAAGAGAATCAGCATCAATGCCGAATACAAAGAGGAAAACATTACGGCATATACTTTAGGAAAAGCGGCAAAGGTAACACCACCTGCTGTAATAAGCCAGACTTCATTACCATCCCAGAGTGGCCCCAACGAATTGATCATGATACGCTTATCTTCATCACTCTTTCCCAGGAACGGATAAAGTGTTCCTACTCCAAAATCGAACCCGTCTGTCATGAAAAATACTGCCCATAAGAGTCCCCATAAGAAAAACCATGTTGTCTGTAAGGCCATTTTTTTCTCCAGTATGTTATATTGCCGGGTTTTCCAAACTAGTGTCCCTCCATAAATGATCTTTTTGCCCAATCTCTGCGTTATGCTCAAAAAAATAATCCTCGGAATATTAAACATATGCCTGAGCTTATTTTTTTCGCATGCCTTGATCTTGAACAAAAATCCTCATTTATGGATAAACACAAACTATTAATTTTCGGTTGTAAGTTCGGGCCCATTCAAAGCGTTTTTGGCAATCAAATAGAATCCTGTGACTCCCAACAAACCATACACCACGATAAATGCAATCAAGGTTGTCAGCACCTGAGATACGGCAATGGGAGAAACTGCGTCTGACGTTTTCATCAGGCCATACACAATCCAGGGCTGACGTCCCACTTCGGCAACAATCCAACCCAGTTCACAGGCCACATAAGGCAGAGGAATTGACAACAGCATAAGTTTTAGATACTTTGGACTGTCTACCAGCCGGTTGCGTTTCCACCAGCCAAGAACGGTAGCGAAAATAAAGTAAAATCCCAACCCGACCATGCCTTTAAAGGCAAAAGACGTTATCAACACCGGTGGCCGTTCCTCCTTGGGAAATTCTTTCAACCCCCTTACTTCCGCGTTGATATCGTGATGGATCAGGAAACTGAGCATACCGGGTAATGCACCGATTTCAATTTTATTTTTTTCGTTATCTTCATCCGGCAAGGCAAAAAGATAAACCGGCGCACGGGTGGTGGTGTCCCAGAGAGATTCCATGGCCGCCAGTTTGGTGGGTTGTTTTTCAGCAACAATGACACCATTAATATCACCCATGATCACCACAACAAAAGAAAAAATTGTGCCGAACCCCAAAGCGATCTTGAATGAGCGCACGAAAAAATCGACATTTTGTTTTTTCAATAAATGATAGGCGCTGACACCCATAACGAAAAACGCGCTCAGTACATAAGCGGAGCTTACCGTATGTAAAAATTTAAAAATAGCGTGTTTTTGAAACAAAACGGCGGCAAAATCCACCAGTTCCGCCCTTCCGTCTCTTATGGTAAAACCGACAGGGCTTTGCATCCAGGCATTGGCGATGAGGATCCAGACCGCGGAAAGGGTTGAACCAAACGCGACCAGCCACATGACTGTTGCGTGAGCTTTTTTGGAAAGCTTTTTCCAGCCGAAAATCCAGACACCGATAAGTACCGACTCCAAAAAAAATGCCGCAGTGGCCTCGATGGCCAGAAGAGAGCCGAAAATATCACCGACGTACTCCGAATAGCGAGACCAATTGGTTCCGAACTGAAATTCAAGAGTTATTCCTGTAACAACACCCAACGCAAAATTAATCAGGAACAGCTTTCCCCAAAATTTTGTCATGCGAAGATAGGTTTCGTCCCCGGTTTTAACATATCTGGTTTCCATATATGCAACCAAAAATGATAAACCAAGGGTAAAAGGAACAAATAAAAAGTGAAACATTGTAGCGGCTGCAAATTGCAGCCGCGAAAGAAGTAAAACATCCATTAGCACATTCCTTATGCTTTCCAAAAACCATGGATATTACAATACTCACGTGCGATGATCTGCTCAGCTTCTACATTGAAGATTGCCTCGGGAGCTTCCCCGGGATTTAGATACTGCCGGTAAGTCTTGCCGTCAGCAATAATTTCAACCCATTCAATCCAATGTTTCTCTTCCATGGGATGTGCAACTTCTCCTACTTTTACTTTCACGCCGCCGTCAATTTTTTCAATCACCGGCACATGTTTTTCTTTAGCCGCATCAACCGTATTCTCGACCAGCAAGTTCATGGGTTTTCCACAACACACAAGGTTTCCCTTGCCGGCATGTAGAACTTCAACGATATTTCCACATACGCCACATTTGTACACTTCAAGTCTTTTAGCCATTACTATATCTCCTCCCTTGAAATAATAGGACACAGATTCAAACAGACCCGCCTGCCATGCGAGGCACAAGCGGGCAAGTACACACAGATTTTTTCACTAAAATCCTGATAATCTATTCTTGTCCGTGTCCTCAAAAAAGTTTACCAGTTTTCCCCAAGCAGTTCAAAATGGGCCCGGGGGTGATCACAGGCTGGACATACTTCCGGAGCTTCACTTCCCTCATGGAGATAACCGCAGTTTCGACACCGCCAAGTAACCTCTTCATCTTTTTTGAATACCTTGCCGTCCTCTATATTGGCAGCAAGATCCACATACCTTTTTTCATGCTGTTTTTCTGCAACTGCAATCGCTTCAAATACCGATGCTATTGTATCAAATCCTTCCTCACGAGCTGTTTTTGCAAATTCCGGATACATCTCCGTTTGCTCATAATGTTCTCCAGCTGCCGCATCCTTTAGGTTTTCCAAGGTCGTACCGATAACACCTGCTGGAAATGATCCTGTTATTTCAACTTCCCCGCCTTCTAAAAATTTAAACAATCTTTTGGCATGTTCTTTTTCCTGGTTGGCGGTTTCAGTAAAAATATCCGAAATTTGAACATAGCCTTCCTTTTTGGCCTTACTCGCAAAATAAGAATAGCGATTTCTCGCCTGGGATTCACCCGAAAATGCAGTTAAGAGATTTTTTTCTGTTTGAGTTCCTTTCAAATTTGACATATTTTTCCTCCCTTTCTCTATTTTTGTACCAATGCGTTTATCGGTTAAAAACACAAGTTCTTCTATTCAAAGTCATTTTTCCACCAGCCTTTATTAATGTGATTTTCCCTTTCTTTCTCCGCAAGTCTTTTCAATTTATAGGCAGAATCAAGCAAAACACCGTAAAGAATACCGCAGCCGGTATCTTCTCTTTCGGCGTCTCCAACTTTTGCGAGTTCGATCATTTCGTCTGTCAATTGAAGGGTTTTCTTAATATTTATATCACAGGGCTTCACAGACATCCTATCTCCGGTCATGAATTATAATTTTCTTATCGTCTTTTTCTCTATAAGAATCAAAATTCGTGCCAAGAATGTATTTATCATAATATTCTTAGTAACACCTTTATAAAATAAGGTTTTTATAATTTCCTGCAAACTTAAACACCATTTCAAGCCAACACCCCAGGATATATATAAATCCATATTTTAAAGCGTATTTTATTAATTTCCTTTCGAAAATATCTACAACTGTTTTTTATCTACTATAAAATCGGTCATACGCAGGCTGTCTTATATTCCTTTGTGATACAAGTTTGTCTCACCGGATAATTCTGAAAAAATTTATTTAACATTTATGAAAAATTATTTATGCGTCAATTTCAGAGAAAAGTTCAGTGCTAATATATCGTTCTCCGGTACTTGGCAATATCACTACCATGCATTTGCCTTTTGACTCCCTCCGCTTTGCGATTTTTAGGGCAGCGGCCATGGCGGCGCCCGACGAAATGCCGCAGAGTATGCCCTCTGTTTTTGCCAACATTCGAGATATAATAAAGGACTCATCATTAGGCACCGTGACGATTTCATCTATTATTGATGTATCGAGTACATGAGGAATAAAACCTGCGCCGATGCCCTGAATCTTATGAGGCCCGGCCGTTCCTCCGGATAACACTGGAGAATCTTCAGGCTCAACAGCAACAGCTTTAAAGGCCGGTTTTCGCGATTTTATCATCTGGGCCACACCGGTTATGGTACCGCCGGTGCCAACACCGGCAACCAATATATCCACCCTGCCGTCGGTATCTTTCCATATCTCTTGTGCGGTGGTCTCCCTGTGGATTTTCGGATTGGCCGGATTTTTAAACTGGTCGGGCATAAATGCGTTTTTGTGAGCATCTACAATCTCTTCTGCTTTTTTAATGGCCCCTGGCATACCTTGGGAACCCGGTGTAAGAACAAGTTCCGCACCAAGGTGTTTAAGCAGCTTTCTCCTTTCCATACTCATCGTGTCCGGCATGGTGAGGCAAATACGATACCCCTTCGCTGCACAGATAAAGGCTAGTGCAATCCCTGTGTTTCCACTGGTGGGCTCAACTACAAGTGTATCCGGATCGATCAATTCTTCAGTCTCTGCAGCATCAATCATTGATTTTGCAATCCGGTCTTTAACACTTCCTAACGGATTGAAAAATTCAAGTTTGGCAAGTATCTCGGCATTTAGGTCTTGAGTGATGGTATTGAGCCGAACAAGAGGTGTTTCACCAATAGTTTCGCTGATGTTGGAAAACATTTTCATCGCTTCTATCTCCTACCTTTTATTCATAAGTTCTATGATTTCTGTGGGGTAAAGGCATAAAAAATCGTCTCATTTCTGTTGTTGATACACAATTGTATCATGAAACGATCTGATGAGTCATCGTTGGTCGGAAAACTATTGAGCCATCTCTTGGTAATACCATACATCCATGTATATAACGATGGTTAAGCGACCTTAATAATTAAAACTGCAAAGCTTATGCCAAATATGTAACAAGATTTTATTCCACAGCTTGGCATGTTTATTGTATTGGATTTTGCATTACCCTAATCGAGTCAAAACTCGATTAGGCGTTATTCGTTATCCGTTAATGGTTATTGGTTTTCTATATATCAAAATAAGAATTCATATCTCACTGCTGATAGAACTATAAAAATCGAATATATTTCCTTTCCAATAACGAATAACAAATAACCAATAACTTCAGTTGAGCGTTTTTCGCTCAATTGAGGTTTAAGATAATGTTATTTAGTGATAAGGTTAACGTGTTATGTCAATCCCCGGAAATCTCCAAACTACCGCAATGGCGGCAATTCCCCATAAGGTTGTGGACAGAGTCCTTGATCTGGCTCTTACCATGGATATTCCATTCTGGCCTCAGCTCCCTCATGTCAGCTACACTGAAGACATGTATGTTCAGGCAGGCGAACACTTCCCCGGCATTTTACTGGACATGGAAAATCGAACTCTTGGGTTTTCAATGGAAAAATTCATCATTGAGTTTTAAGAAACCATGGCTCATTGTGACAAACCCGAATACTTTGATATCGGCAAAGAATATTCGGTGGTTTATCATCGTTTCCTCGAAATGGATCTCTCGGACAAGCCTGCCATACGAGGCCAGTTGGAAGGACCCATAAGTTTTGGGTTAAATGTACTTGACCAAGATAAAAAGCCCATTCTTTTTAATGACACCATACGGCCCTTTATGTTCGAATTTATGTCACGACGAATAAATGTACAGCTTGAACGGCTTGAGCAGATGAATTCCAATGCGTTTATGTTTGTCGATAAACCCGGCTTGCAATTTCTGTTCAGCGCCCTTTAAGGTTACGAGAGCACAAAAGCCAAAAACGAAATGGAACAGTTTTTTGCCATGACAGAAAGGCCAAGGGGTGTCCATTTATACGGGAAATCCGGATTGGGATTTTCTTCTGGGTCTCGACCTTGACATTCTTTCTCTTGATATCTACCAAAACGGAGAAGTATTTTCATCGTATTCGAAATCAATAAAGAGGTTCCTTGATCGTGGCGGCGCAATTGCATGGGGTATCGTGCCGACGAATTTTGAACCTTTCGAAGCTGAAAATATAAATACCCTGGTAGAAAAACTTGTGAATCTATGGGATGTTCTGTCCCATAAAGGAGTAGACAGGCAATTTCTTTTTTCAAGAAGTCTGATTTCTCCGGCTACGTGTTGTCTGGTCAATCCCGATGGAGAAAAAACCGTTGAAAAGGCCTTTAGAGTTGTAAAAGAGTTGTCGCACCGACTAAAAGACAGATTTGGGCTCTAGATCATTCAACGGTGCATCAGACAACCTATTCTTTTCCTTGAGGCCAAACAACTCCTGAACGCTCTTCAACAAAGTAGCAAAAACGGTTCCATTCAAACTCGCGTAATGAAACCGGACAGCGGAGTTTAACTTTTCGATCACTTACACCGATGACTTCCCAGTCACCATTTCTCGGCCCGCCGTCAATGTGCAATTTTTGACCAACCATGAATGGATAAGGCCTGAAATTAATAACATCATGTTTTTTCATTTTTTCACCAAAAATCAATTGGTCATGAATCTGATTTATTGTTCACACTGTGACAAATGCAGTCAAGATCTCCACATTCATCACAAACATAATGAGTGACATTGTCTTGAGTTTTTCTTTTTTTGAATACAAAAATCATGAGAAAAATGGATACAAACAGTGCTGCAAGTAAAATTAAAATAACTTCTTTCATTTTTATCACCCTTATTCCATTATTCTAATTGGGGCGAAAGTTATAAGTTGTACTTTTCATTTTTTCTATAAGTTTTCCTATAAAAATGTTTAACTACCTAAATCCGAGCAAAGGTCATGCCAAATTATACATCATTTAAGTTTTACTACCTTAACCCATCAGTAAAACACTCAAATTATGTATTGATATGATTTAAATAATATCTCTTTATGTATCAGAATTGGGATTGAAACACAAATGTCTCATAAAACATATTCCAATTCCCTTTTTCATGTTTACGTAAATTGCTCTAATCTCTAATCTAAGAGCTTAGTTTATATATTGTCTTGAAAATCAAGGGGATGATCTCACAAAAAACCTTAAGCTTTAATAAAAGTACAGTGGCATATATATTGCTTAATATGTTTGTATAATTAAAACAAGTCAGATCAATTAGTTTCCAACTCCAAGAAAAAATAGGATCAGTTTATTAAAAGAACTGATGTTGACTATAGTTATATAAACAACTCTTAAAATGGAGAAATAGATTATGCCATTATCCGTCGTAGATCTCTATAGAGATATTCTTCCCAAAACCAATTGTGGAGACTGTGGATTCTCTGCCTGCCTGGCTTTTGCCAGCATTGTGGTCTCGGAAAAACTGCCTTTGGGTAACTGCCCTCATATTGACGTCGGTGTAATTGAAAGCTGCCAAAAAGAGCTGGATGAACAATATGCATCCGGTAAATGGCTAAAAAGAGATATGGCACAGGACGCTCTGGAATGGGCAAAACAACGATCTGCTTCCGTGAAAATCGATGAATTGCCGGATAGAATAGGAGGGAAGTTGTTTAAACAAGGTAAAGATGTTGCTTTGGAACTTCCATATTTCACAGATTCCTTAACTATAACAGAACACGGTATCTTAAAGAAAGATGGTTCAGATCTTACTCGATGGGAACAGGTCTTTATTTATAATCATATGGCGCAGGGGGGATGCAAACTTCCTTCTGGAAAATGGAAAGGCCTGGTTGAGTTTCCTAATACTGTCTCTAAAGTAAAATCCATGGTCGAACATGTCGAGGTGCCTCTGATAGAAAGGTTTTCAGGCAAACCGGATGAATTGCTTGATGCAGCCAAACAGCTCGGCGGGTTAGATATGACCGATAAGATCAAGTCAGCTGATTTGGCGATTTTGTTCAGACCGCTTCCTCGAGTTCCGGTAATGCTCATGTTCTGGGATGAAGATAAAATTGACGACTTTGAAGCTGAAGTAAAATTGTTGTTTGATGAAACCATCGTCGAGCACCTGGATATCGAGTCCATCATGTTTTTAAGTGAACGGCTACGGCAGCTTCTTTGTGAAACCGAATCACTTAACCAAGCTACTTAGTGCCCGAACGAAAACTAGGATTTTTCGTTAAGATCAAGGAAGACGAAAATTTTAACCACAGGAATACGGGTAGTATTTTGAGGAT
>JASFHC010000078.1:0-9152 GCA_050123435.1 Desulfobacterales bacterium | reverse complement strand
TACGAGATCTTTGCATGCCCAAAATACGTATCGTGTAATCATGCCCGGTTATGGCCTTTGGCACGCATGGTCCACAGCAGCCCCCCCAGAATAATCACCCCAAGCAGAGTTAAGACCGCCGCTGAGACAAACGCCAATCGGTAGGCAAACACCTCAGGAGCGCCTCGACCGATCATCACGTCGGTCACGGGTCCGGCAATCAAGGTTCCGGCCACTCCCCAGCTTAAAAAGAAGGTTGCGTTGAACAGGCCGAAGTATCGCGCGCGCTTGGCCGGCGGAATGAGCACCGATGAAAACGCATAAGAAGAGGCCAAAATGATCACTTCGGAAAACCCGCGAAAAAAATTGATCCCGAAGATCAGCGACAGGCTGTCTGTAAGTGCAAAAAAGCCAATGGCCGCCACGGCCACACCACCGCCCACAATAAGGGCCGGTCCGTTTCCCAGACGGCGGCCCAAACATCCGGAAACCAGTCCCGTGAGAATCATGGCGGCCGACTGGGTGTTGACGATGTAGCTTAGCATCTTGCTGGAAACGGCAAAGCCGGATTCCAGCACCAGGTACTGAGGAATAATCACTGCAATGGAGTTTCGACCAAAATTGATCAGAACCATTGCTACGAGAAAAATTAAAAAAAGCCGTTCCGAGCCGTTTTCGGCAGGTTCGTCCGGAGCGGCTGTCATGCGGGTGCGGGTCAGGATACCGCCTTCCGGCACCAGAAGCATGGGAACGATGGACATGAACATTACGCCGGCCGCTATAAAAAACAGGGCGCCGTGCTGAAACCCCCAGCCCGCATAGTAACGCCCTATTCCGTCATAAAAAATCCCTCCGATCCATACTCCGGCCATACGGCCCACCCCGCCCACGCTGGCCAGACGGCCCTGAACCGTATTCCGGTCCCGGGCGCTGTAAATATCCGAAATCAAAGCACTCCAACCCACATTGGACATAGACCAGAACAGCTCGACCACGGTCAGACCTGTGATAATCACCCAGCCGGCGTGAGAGCGCTGATGAGTCAAGATATGGGCATACCAGACCAGCACCGTACCAACACCGGCCAGGACCTCACCGCAAATTATCAACGTTCGCCGCACCTGATAGCGGTCTGATATTGTTCCCCACAAAAATGTCTGGCAAAGCACGTTGGCTATCATTGGCAAAGTGGCAAAAAGAGTGGTCTCCGTGACACTCATGCCAAGAAAATGGCGAAGATAAATAGATAGGTAGGTATAAAAAAGTCCGCGTCGAAACATGGCCAGCATTTCAAAGGAAGAAAGCCCTAAGAAAATAGCCCCGGGTCGGTGTTGGCGATTTACCTGACGATGTGAAATCATATTATCCAAAACGACGTGAATGGTCTGCATTGATTTGTCGATAAGATCTAAAAAGGCCGGTGAATTACATACAAAAAAAATTCTCCCATTTCCATATAAAATAATTTGTCGACAAATTTTTCTTAATAACTCTGGCTCGGCTCGGGCTTACGGGTGCTTAATTCCAAGTTTCAGTCGGTTGGAAAGAGATATACGACGTGGCGGAGAGTTCTCCCTGTACCGGGATTCAAATTCTTTTGCACTGATCTCCATCAGGCTGAGTCTGGACTTTGCACGATATTTGTGTCATACATATCGAACAGCACCGTTTGACGGCGGGTCAAGGGCGGTGGGTATAGCCCGCCGAACTTATATAGGAAGGAAGGCCAAGGATCTATTCATGACTTTAGAACTCGAAAGCTTTGAATTGCTATATGAATCTTTGAAGCATCTGGATGAAGGATTCCGCAATTTACCTGAATTTACTCCAAAAGTCGACCTGAAAAGGATGCAGCGGGTATTGGGAGAAGTTGCGGAGCGCATGCGAGATAACTACCCGTACCCGCATCCCCTTTATGCCGGTCAGATGCTCAAACCTCCGCATCCGGTTGCACGCTTGGCATACGCTCTGGCAATGTGGATCAATCCGAACAATCATGCATTGGACGGGGGGCGTGCCAGTTCTGCGATGGAAAAGGAGGCCGTTGCTCAAATCGCCCGTATGTATGGCTGGGAAGACCATCTCGGGCATCTTTGCGGAGGGGGAACCATGGCGAATATGGAAGCGCTTTGGGTTGCCGGCAGACTCCATCCAGGCCGGAAAATTGTTGCATCCAGCCAAGCACACTATACGCACCGCCGTATTTCTGATGTTCTACAGCTTGATTTCGCATCCGTTCCCGTTGACAGTCATGCCAGGTTAGACCTTAATGCATTGGAAAAAGTCCTTCGCCAGGAAGACATCGGTACGGTGGTGGCAACCCTTGGAACCACCGGATGCGGCTCGGTCGATTCTCTACATGAACTCCTTGGTCTCCAAAAACAGTATGGGTTCCGTGTGCACGTTGATGCTGCCTATGGCGGCTATTTCGCTTTGGTTGACAATCTTGATTCCAACGTCCGGGCCTCGTTCGATAGTCTGAATAAGGTGGATTCTATCGTTGTGGATCCCCACAAGCATGGATTACAGCCGTATGGATGCGGCTGTGTGTTGTTCCGCGATCCCGCCGTCGGTACCATCTACAAGCATGACTCGCCCTACACCTATTTCAGCTCTAATGAACTGCACCTGGGAGAGATAAGTCTGGAGTGTTCCCGGCCCGGTGCCGCGGCAGTGGGTCTGTGGGCCACCCTGAGACTTATGCCCCTGGTAAAATCCGGAGAATTCGCCGAGGGTCTGGCCCGGTGCCGGGATGCGGCATGTGCTCTGTTTCAACGCCTGAAGGATGACGGTCGATTCTTAACCGTTTTTCCTCCCGAACTTGACATTATTGTATGGGCACCCCGAGCATCCAAAATCAGTATAATCTCTAAACTATCGAAAGCTTATTTTGAGCAGGCTGCGGAGGCTCATTTGCATCTGGCACTGCTGAATCTTCCCGTAGAGTTGGCCCAACCTCATTGGACCGGTGTCAGCTTTGATGGGCCTTCCGTCACCTGTCTTAGGTCTTGCCTGATGAAGCCCGAGCATTTCGAATGGATTGATAGGATCTGGCACATTCTTACAAGAATAGCGGATATGGGTTAGAGGAAATTCAGATGAACTCACAATCCATAGGTTGACAGGAATGTCATGGCCCGGATCCGTTATGGCTAAAACATCAAAGAGGAATTATGAAAAATTTATTGTTGGGAATTATTCTTAATCTGATCCTATGTTTGTCTGTTGCTGCCGCGACTTCTTTATGGAAGGTTCAACTTCATAACTCCGTAACATACATAGGAGGCACTTGTCATGTACTGCGAAAATCTGATTATCCTTTGCCGGAAGAATTTGTAAACGCCTACGAAGATTCTGATATCATTGTTTTCGAGACAAAACTTGAAGAGTTTAACACTCCGAAAACACAAGAAATAATAATTAAAAAAGGCGTTTATAATGATGAGTTGAGTCTTGAAAAAGTGTTATCGCCCCAGACTTACAATTTTTTGAGGCAATATTGTGAAGCTTCGGGAATTCCAGTCCGTTCATTGAACAAACTAAAGCCGTCCATGGTTGTTTTAACATTGCTTGGCTTAGAGTTGCAGAAGCTGGGTATCAATCAAACCGGTGTTGACAATTATTTTCACCATAAGGCAACAATGGAAGGAAAAAAGATTGAGGGCTTGGAAAGCGTTAACCAACAAATCGAATTTGTGATGTCCATGGGTGAAGGTAGCGAGGATGATTTCATTGAACACTCAATTAAAGACTTAAAGAAAACAAGGCAAATACTCAATGAGCTCATTGCTGCCTGGAGGCAAGGTGATGAGGATAAACTGTATACGCTCTACATCGCACCCATGAAAACGGATTATCCGAATCTTTATTCAACCTTAATCGCCGAAAGAAATCGTGAATGGCTATCAAAAATTAAATACTATCTTCAAACTCCCCAAAATGAGCTCATCTTGGTGGGTGTAGGACACCTGGTTGGTACAGATGGAATTATCGATCATTTGAGAAGATCAGGGTATAAAATCAACAAGCTCGATTAGGTGGCCATTACCTGACATTGGCAGAAATAACGCATTTGAAACCTAATATAAAGAAACACGCCGTCGCTGCGCTGCACCGAAATCAAATGCGTTTACCTTGTCTGACATCAGGCAATATGTTGCAGGAACACTCATCTGATGGTATATTGGATATATGCCAGTCAAAACCAGTACAAAACGTCCTTCTAAAAGAACCAAGATTGTTGCCACATTGGGTCCGGCCTGCGACAATGAAGACACGCTGCGCAAGATGATACTGGCGGGATTAGACGTAGTCCGTATTAACTTTTCTCATAGCGGCCACGATTATCTGGATCCTCTGATCAAGAGAATTCGAAAATTAAGCCAAGAAATGGGAGTTCCCGTTCCCATTATCGGCGATTTGCGGGGGCCTCGCATTCGCGTTGGAGAAATTCAAGGAAACAGCGTTGAATTAAAAACAGATCAAAAAATTTGTTTGACCCCGAAAACATCAGCAGGACACAATGAGTTTATTTCCGTAAGTTATCCCGATATGGCCAAAGATGTAAAGATTGGCAGCCTGATTTTACTTGATGACGGAAACATCGAGCTTGAAGTGGAAAAAATTGACATCAACGGCGACGTATGGTGCCGCGTGCTCCAGGGCGATAATCTGTCCAGCCATCGGGGCATTAATCTTCCGGGGCTTCGGGTCAGCCTGCCGTCAATCAGCCGGAAGGATTACGGTGATATTGACTTTGCCGTTACGCAGGATATTGATTTTCTGGCGTTGTCTTTTGTTCAGAGTGCCGATGATGTGCGTCAGTTAAAAGATCATTTGTCCCAGAAAGGCGCAGACATTCCGATCATCGCCAAAATTGAACGGCAAAATGCCTTAGATGATATTGAAGCAATTGTTCGGGAAGCCAATGGGGTCATGATCGCCCGTGGGGATCTGGCACTGGAAATGAATTTGCAAGAAGTGCCCATTGCACAGAAACAAATTATTAACACTTGTCGCAGAGCTGCTATACCGGTAATCACGGCCACCCAAATGATGGAGTCCATGATTGACATGCGCAAACCCACCCGGGCCGAAGCTACAGATGTAACCAACGCTATTTTAGACGGCACGGACGCCCTAATGCTGTCCGCTGAAACGGCCATCGGCCGGTATCCGGTTGAAACTGTAGCCATCATGTCAACACTTGCCGTTTCCACCGAGACGGCTTGGTTTCAAGGTAGGTTGTCCGGTGCGTTGCCGTTTAGCCCGCCCCAGGAAATTGAACCGGCCGTTGCGTACGCCGGCAATTTGGTGGCCAATACCATATCCGCCAAAGCGATTGTGGCCTACACCGCCTCCGGTATGACCGCCGGCCGGGTGGTCTGCCACCGGCCTCACCGGCCCGTGCTGGCCCTTGCTGCATCTCCCAAAGTACAGCGACGGCTGGCTTTGACCTGGGGTGTGCAAAGTGCGTTAGCCAAAATAATAAAAGAAACGGATGATATCGTTGCCGTTGCGCTCAATGAGATACAACGGTATGGCCTCGCAGGCAAAGGAGACACAATTGTAATTATTGCCGGTACTCCCCCCCACGGCCGAAGCGGTCGGACCAATACCCTTAAGGTGGAACGAATTCCCTGACTATGGGCAAGCCATTTACAGCAAAAGTCAGGGGGAGTTTATCGAAATATCTAACGGTGATAACCCGTAAACGACAACGGACCGTTAATATATGAGAATTGCAATTATTTCGGATATTCACGGGAACCTGGATGCGTTTGGACAAGTCTTGAACAATATCGACGCTTCAAGTATTGATGCCGTTGTTTGTCTGGGGGACAATGTGGGTTACGGACCTGAGCCCGAGCAGGTGATTCGACAGCTTCGAAAACGCAATATTCCGTGTGTTATGGGAAATCATGAGCGGGCAGTGTCGGATTGCGCGCATTTGGACTGGTTTAATCCCGCTGCCCGGAAATCTTTGCAAAAAACAATAACCATGCTTTCCGAGGAATCCATCAATTATATCTGCGGGATGAAATCATCATTGGTGATTTACCACAGCCGATTTGTTCACGGATTTCCCCCGGATTCCACGGACATCTATTTATTTCAAGTTCCCAATGACATCCTCAATCAAACATTTAAAAAAATGAAAGAACGACTTTGTTTTGTGGGACATACCCATGAACTAAAACTCATCGGATTTGACGGCAAGATATCCCAGCGTATTCCCCTGAAAGAGGGAATTGTGAACCATTTGGATTTAGACAGAAAATATATCATCAATGTGGGCAGTGTGGGACAACCCAGAGACGGCAATAACAATGCAAAATACGTGATTTGGAATACATCGGAAGATTCCCTTGAAGTAAGATTCGTTCCTTATGATATTGCAGCAGTCGTCGGCAAGATCATAGCCGCGGGACTTCCCAAAGTGCATGCGGATCGGTTATGGTAATGAAAGCCATCGGCAAATACAAAATACGCGGACTTCTGGGCAGGGGCGGTATGGGCAAGGTCTATAAAGTAGAGCTGCCGGTTATCCGTAAGATTGCCGCATTAAAACTGCTTTCCCCCAATCCCCATCTGGTTCAACTAATGGGTGAGGATGCCATTCGGAATCTTTTTATTTCCGAAGCCATTACCATGTCAAATTTAAGACATCCTCATATTGTGGAAGTGTGGAATCTCGATGAGACAGAGGACGGAAAGCTTTTTTATGTCATGGATTATTATTTTAATAATCTTGGCATCATGATCGGAGAATCTTATATAACCGAAGCGCCCTCCCGAATTATTAAGCTGGATAAAGCCATTAAATACATCCGGCAAATTCTCCTGGGATTGGCCTGTCTTCATCATTTCGATATCGTACACCGGGACATTAAACCCTTTAATATATTGGTAACAGATCTGGATACCATAAAAATTTGTGACTTTGGACTGTCCAAACTCAGAGGCGAAGATTTTAAAGGACCCGAAAATCTCAAGGTAGGTTCGCCCTGGTATGCCGCACCCGAACAAGAAGCTCATCCGGATAACGTGGATCGCCGTGCGGATATTTATTCCGTGGGAATCATGCTTTACCGGATGCTCACGGGTGAGCTTCCCGCGGAAAATTATGAAAAGCCGAGCAAGATCAATGACGATCTGAACCACACGTGGGATACCTTTATTGCCAAAGCCATTGCCGTGGAACCTGCAAATAGATTTGGTGATGCAAACAAGATGGTAAAAGAACTCGATCTCCTGGATAACGCATGGAAAGAGAAAAAAGAAAACATCTGCAAAATCGCCCCGGAATCCAGGGATGCAAAAAAGCTTCCCTGTAATTCAATTAAGCTCAGAAGCCATGCCGTCAAAGTCAATCCCCAGCGCGGTAAAGATGTATTTTCCATAAACCAATTATGGCAACCCTCTTGTTATATTGAAAATAATTTTCAAAAGCCTGAGAACGCCACGGTCACGGATAAGGCAACCGGTCTTATTTGGCAGCGATCCGGCTCGGAATATCCCCTGACATGGTCCCAAGCCCATGAGTATATTGATAAATTGAACCAAAACCATTTTGGAGGACATTATCACTGGCGACTTCCCACAACCGAAGAACTGATGTCTTTACTAACCCCAACGCCTCACGGCAAAGATTTTTGCATGGAACCGGTGTTTGACACCAGACAAAAGTGGCTATGGAGTTGTGACAGACGATCTTATATGGCGGCGTGGTATGTGAGTGCAGATATGGGGTTTGTCTCGTGGCAGGATTTCAGTGCCTATTATTATGTCAGGGGCGTATGCGACGACACCGCTTAGGTGCGGATTTTCGAGTACGGTTACCGGTTTATCTCTGAAGAAAAACCATGCTCAATGCCGGCCAGTAGGTAATGACAAGGACCGCTGCAAACAGCACGATCATAAAGGGTATGGCGGCCAGATAAAGTTCGGTGACCGGTTTTTTGAAACGGTAGCTGGCGATAAACAGGTTCATACCCACCGGCGGAGTGAAGTAGCCGATTTGCATATTGGCCAAAAAAATGATGCCCAGATGAACCGGGTCAATCCCATAATTGACCGCCACGGGAAGTATGATGGGAATCATAATAACCAGGGCTGAAAAGATATCCAGAATAGCGCCAAGTATTAGTAACAGCAGGTTTAAAAGAATTAGAAAGACGAGTTTACTGGTAACGCGGGCTTGAATCAGGTTGAACAGATGCATGGGCACTTCGGCGTCTATTAAAAAATTTGTCGATGCCAGCGCCACGCCCAGAATAAGCAAAATCCCGCCTACCATCACCATGGACTCCCGCATAATTGCAGGAAGCTGACCTGGTTTGATCTCTTTATAAATAAACACCTCTACTACCAACACATACATGGCCGTGGCCGCTGCGGCTTCTGAAATGGCAAAAAATCCTCCATAAATACCTCCCAACACAAAAAACGGCAGCGGTATTTCCCAAATAGACTCCCGCAGGGCGGCAACAGCTTCACGGGCAGAGAAGGATTTATAAGGAACAGGATTGCGACGGTTTTCCCATAAACTCCAGAATGACAGCAGCAATATCATAAGAAGCGCAGGGAGAATGCCTGCCAAAAACAGATCATTGATGGAAACATTTTCGCCGATGCTCATTTGCTGGGCGATGATGCCATAGAGAATAAGCGGAAGCGAAGGCGGCAGCAACAACCCCAGACTGCCTGAAGATGTCACAAGACCCATACTGAATTTTTCCCGGTATCCGGCCTGGATTAATGCGGGATAAAGGAGCGCGCCGAGCGCAACGATGGTTACCCCTGAAGCACCGGTAAAAGCGGTAAAGAACGCACATGCCACAAAGGCCACAATGGCCAGACCGCCCGGCATCCAACCCAAAATGGCCTGGGTAAACCGGACCAGACGGTGAGAAGTCCGGCTTTCTCCCAGAACATAGCCGGCAAATGTAAACAGCGGTAACGCCAGTAAAATCGGCGTATCGGCGATTCGATAAATTTCAATGGCAATTACCGACAGGTTAACATCCAGGTAATAAAAACCAAGCATCGCGACAGCCAAAATAACAGCAAAAAGCGGCGTACCCAAAGCAGCAAGGAAAATCAGTATCAGGGCTAAAATGTATGGAATCACGATCGGGATTTAAAGACTTTTTGTAAATTCACAAACGATA
>JASFHC010000077.1:0-9282 GCA_050123435.1 Desulfobacterales bacterium | reverse complement strand
TCACATGATTGATTTTAAGACCTCGCAATACACATTCCAGATGCTTAAATTCTTCAGAGAACACGATATATTCTTTCGCCTTATTGCTCCAAATGAGCAGAATCTGTCTCTGATCATCCCTATCCGCCATATACCTGAGCATGCTCAACATGGGGGTGATGCCAATTCCCCCTGCAATCATGATCATAGGGTCATTCCCCGGGCATACCCTATGACTGAAGCGGCCATACGGTCCATCGATGAAAACCGGTTCTCCCGCCTTGAGACGATGAATGTTGCAGGTCCAGTCACCTCGGGAGCGAATAACGAATTGTAAAGCATCCGGCCGGGACGGCGAGGAGGATATGGTAAAAGGATGTTCTTCTTTGGGCAAATTTTCGGATACGGGTGTGATAAATGCAAATTGGCCGGGAATATATTTTAACATTTGACCGTTATCGGGCTTGACGGCCACAGCATAGGCATCTTGGCCGATATTTTCGACATTGGAAACAACAAACCGCCTTTTGCCGGGAAATAACCTCCGGTACCAAAGTCGTGATATCAGCAGGAGCGCAATACCGGCGGCTGCAAAGACAAGCGCCTGGGGTAAACCGGATTTAAATGTGTCACTGACGAAAAGGATATGAACGGTCAGCAACCCGATTGACAGTATGGTGCCCAAATGGTGAAAGCATAGCCATTTGTCATAGGCAAAGTCAAACATCAAACGCCAGCGAGTCGTTATGATAAGCATCACGATAAGAACCCAAACACCAGAGCCCAGTAATTCAGGCCAATATCTGATTTCAAATGGAAAGAGGGTAAAATTTTCCGAGGCTAAGACCAGAATGGGATGCATCAGCACCAAAAAAAATATAACCATGCCGCTTATCCGGTGATACCGATACATTTGGTTTAAAGAAAAAATTCGATCCAAAATTTTTAAACGGGAAACCAGCAACACTTGAAAGAATATCAGGGTCGCAGCAATTATGCCGAAAACTTTGCCGTTACGGAGTAACGTTTTATGAATACCGAATTTGTAATATATGGAAGAAGATTCAAAAACAAAAGGAATGGTACAAACACCGACAATCAATATTAATGCCAGAAAAATACAGGTTCCTCCTAAAATCATACGTGTCTTCGGACTAAAAAACGCTGAAGAATTCATAGCTGTTTTTCCTTTAGCTGGCAATCAAGTGATACTTGTATGCCGTAGTCGGCAGCATCATCAACGTAGGCATCCTATTGCTCAACATCTGTTTCACGCGCCATGGTTTCATAACCCTCCGGTGCGAGAAATATGGCGGTTTTAAAGGAGTTCATATCCACCAGACTTTTTGAACACAGCTCTTTTATGGTAGAAATGGTCTCACTGGTAGCTGTAAAAGGGCTATGACAGCGTCGCTGATATCCATAATCCCGGGCGTTCCTTTCAGGTTCCATGCTTTGTTGGCCAAAAGAGCAATCAATTTATTTTCAGCTTATCGAACGGCTCGATTTACACTCGATTTGGGTTTCAATTTATCCGAAAGAAATTCCTGAAAACGCTTCCAGGATTTTTGGTCCGCACCTTTTTGGTAGCGGTTTCCACCAAAAACAGTAAAAGCATGTTGTGCGCCACCGTAGGTTATCATTTCGTGTGGAATGCCAGCTGATTCCAGCTCTTTAGCCAAACCGGCAAACTGGTCCATGGTAATCGCTGTATCCGCTGAACCGTGCATAACCAAAATTTCTCCCCGAGTGTTGGCATAATTTTGTCCTTCAGGTGTCTTTAGGCCTCCATGAAAAGTGGCGAAAGCTTTTAGGTTTGCTCCGGATCGTGCTAATTCAAGCACTGCAGCTCCGCCGAAACAATAGCCGGCAGCTACAGCATTCTCGATATTGGCGCCTCTTTTCTTAGCCGTATTCAGGGCACCTTTCATTAAAGCCCGCATTTTTTCTCTATCTTTATAGAGTTCACCTGTATGCTGGCGCTTGTCTTTATTTTCGGTGGGGCGTACACCGGCACCAAATAAATCTGCAGCAAAAACAGCATAGCCCAATTCAGAAAGCATATGGGCTCGCTTGATCTCATAATCTGTTAGTCCATCCCAATCATGAATCAGTAACACCAAAGGCGCTTGGTCAGAAGGAGTAATGTAATATCCCTCATAAGATTTACCATTAATCTGATAAGTAACCAAAGATCCTGTTGCTCCAGCTGCAACAGCCGGGATTATTATAAACGCAACCACCGAAAATATAGAAAAAAATTTAGATATAAGCTTCATCTCTTTCATTTTATTCTCCTTTTGTAACCGAACCTAAAAGAAAGTATACTTCAAAATCTTTACCTATTTGAAAAATCTAAATATAAAATTATTCAAGTCAAGGGGGAATATACTATAATGTGGTATATTTTATAAATAATTAAGATATGTCATGCATGAAGATACCTTGCCAAGAGCACCGGTAAAAGCACCTCAATTTAAAGTGTATATATCGTATTTCTTACAAAAATGCAAAAAAGACAAAGCCCAAAAATGAGATTTGCCTTTCTGATATTCAAAAACACAATGTTTTTGAAATTATGTTGACCTTTGTTCTATAGCAGTAAAGGTTCACCCAATTTTTCTTTAAGGCAGAACTTTTACATGATATAAAATAAATAAGAACATTTTTATATGAATTCGATTAATTAAGTCTTTTCTCGGCTAAAAAGGAGAATCTATGTCTGAATACTTCAAGTTTGATCGAATGGAATTGGCCGGGTCCTTGGGCGATCTGGGCACTTTGCTGCCCATTGCCATCGCCATGGTTCTTTTTAACGGTCTCGACGCGCTGGGGCTGTTTCTGAGTGTCGGCGTCTTCTATGTTTTTTCAGGAATTTATTTTGGCATTACCGTACCGGTACAACCGATGAAGGTCATCGGGGCCTACGCCATCGCCACCGCCATGAGCGCTGATCAGATTCTTGCCTCGTCCTTGCTCATGGGCTTTTTTCTATTGATCATTGGGATTACCGGGGCCATTGATATTATAAGTAAGGTCACCCCAAGATCTGTTATACGCGGGGTGCAGCTGTCCACAGGGGCGCTACTTATTTCCGGCGGCGTTAAATTTATAACCGGAACTTCAAAATATCAGGTACTTCAGCAGGCGGTGGAGCCTCACCTTTCTGTTCAGTACCTCGGAGCAATCCCCATCAGCCTGGTGATCGGTGCCGTTGCCGCCATTGCGACCCTTCTTTTGCTGGACAATAAAAGATTTCCAGCCGGCCTGATTGTTGTGGCGGGCGGACTCTTCGCCGGCCTGGCTTTGGGTGCCAGGTTTGATTTGAGCAGCGGCGGCTTCGGCTTTAACCTCCCGGAAATTCATCCTTTCGCATTTCCCGGAAAAGCAGATTTCACTTTCGCATTGTTCGCCTTAGCGCTGCCGCAGTTGCCGATGACACTGGGAAATGCGGTACTTGCGTACACGGATCTTTCAAAGGAGTATTTCGGGAATCGGTCGGAAAAGGTAACAAATCGAAAAGCCTGCGTGAGCATGGCTTTTGCCAATTTTATTAGCTTTTTCCTCGGTGGCATGCCGTTGTGTCACGGAGCCGGAGGGCTGGCGGCGCATTATCGATTTGGGGCGCGAACAGCCGGGTCCAATGTTATGATCGGGACCCTCTTTTTAGTGCTGGCGGTTTTTCTCGGCGATGACATTGTCGGGCTTTTCAATCTCCTGCCCATGTCAATCTTAGGCGTCCTGCTGGTATTCGCGGGCTCCCAGTTAACACTCACCATACTGGACCTGAATCGGCGAAAGGACTATTTTGTCGCTACCTTGATTTTGGGCATCACTCTGGCCTCAAACCTAGCGGCTGGTTTTATCGTAGGAATGATTGTGGCTCAGCTTCTTAAATGGGACAAATTATCTGTATAGATAAAAATTTTCTTATTTTTCGGAAAATGGTTGGATGCAATATGTTGTATTCGAGACTTGGAGGAAAAATCACAGAAATATGAAGATTACCTCACAAAAAGCGGTCTTGTCAAAACCTTTGATCTCTTGCCATCATCGCGGGTTCAAGCACCTCAATTTAAATTGCATATATCGTATTTCTTACGAAAATGCAAAAAAGGCAAACCCCAAAAAGGACTTGCCCTTATTGATGAATGATATCACACGATATTTTTGGAAATGATAAATGTATTTTGGCATTGATCAACGATTTAGAGTTGATGATTTCAAATAAAATGGGTTGCATTTAAAAATAAAACATTTTACCAATATATTTAGGGACAGGAAAATTATTTTAAATTTGATCAAGGAGGAATAATTATGAAACATGTTGCACTTTTACTGAGTATCGTCTGTCTATTGTTTTTCGTTGCCTGTGGGCAGGGCGAAAAAGCTGAGAAAGCTACTGTCAGTGAACCTGAAAAAGCCACTGAGATGGCAAAAGAGAGGGCTGAAGAAACTGGCGAGATGGCAAAAGAAGAGGCCGAAAAAGCTACTGTCAGCGAATATGAAAAAGCCACTGAGATGGTAAAAGAGAAGGCTGAAGAAACTGGCGAGATGGCAAAAGAAGAGGCCGAAAAAGCTACTGTCAGCGAACCTGAAAAAGCCACTGAGATGGTAAAAGAAAAGTCTGAAGAAACTGGCGAGACGGTAAAGAAAAAAATGGAGTAATGAAGTCACTTGCCGTATTATTCGATTAGAGAAAACGACTCCACTATTTCTTATTCATGGACATCCTTTCCACTCTCTGGTGAGAAAGGATGTCTATCAATACAAATAAGGAAATCGTGCTCTATTATCATCAGTCAACGCCTTCCTGCTCATGGTCCTGGGTTAACAATAATAACCGTTGTCCTCTGTAATTCTTTGTGTGAGGGGTGTGAATGGAGCGACAGCGGAAGTCGCATCCTACTAAACGCATTTGTTTCACTTGACTCCAAACAATAGATTTAAAGCTTTGCCAAGACGCCTAAAGACCCATGAATAAAGGCCACGATGAACAGCAGGATACCAGTTTTTCGGTGAACTCCAAACTTAACCTTTATCCAGCGCAAGCCGGTAAAAAGCTGAAACAGCAGCAACAGAAAATTGATGACCCCCAAAATAAAAATAATCGAAATGCCGCCGATAACCATAGCAAGACCTCTTATTCCTTTATTTATGTTACTCTTTCAGGCTGATTGTCTTATTAACCGCCCCCTGGCCGCCATGTATGTTGCAGTTGGCCTCGGCCACAATCTCCATCGGCTCATTAATCGTTAGTTTTATTTCTTTAGTAAATTTGGCGCCCTCCGGTCGGTTTTCGGCGGTATATTCCCAGAAAGCCGCTTTCTTGCCATTTACTATGACTTTCACCCAGTTCGTATAATGGAAAAAGTTGTTGGCGTTGTGGGTGACATGGATCTTGACCGTAATTTCAGTTCCTTTAGATGCCTGGTCGGGGGCCTCAATGGTCGCCACAGATTTGTCAGCCAGGGATACCCCATTATATAAGGTAATTACCATGGCCATCACCGCAATCATTATTCCAGCTCTATATATTTTCATGTGTTTACTCCTCCTTAGCATAATAAAATTTTCAAAAATATAAAATTAAATTGGAAAAATAGCAATATTTTAAAACTGAACATTCCTTGCCACAGTGCATGGTTCTTCATATCAATTTTACACAGAACACTCCAACAGACAGTGTTGATTTTTAAAAATTATGTAGAATCCCATATCTTGTGGATCGCCCAAAACCTAAAAATTTTAAGTATATTGAAACTATAACACGAAAATAAATCATTTAAAAGTGTGTGCTTTCTTGCCAAGAGCACCGGTAAAAGCACCTCAATTTAAAGTGCATATATCGTATTTTTTACAAAAATGCAAAAAAGGCAAACCCAAAAATGAGATTTGCCTTTCTGATATTCAAAAACACAAATTCACGGTTTTTAGCCAAGGAAAAGATATAGCAGATACATGCAATCTTATAGCTTGAGTTTTTGTTAGAGGTATATGCAAGATATGAAAATTGATATTTTTGAATGATCCGAATTGGTCTTATTGGTATATAAACTAATTTGCAAAATGTTTTCGGATGAAAGAACCTAACTCTTTTATTGCATTTTTGGCCTCAGGCATAAGTCTCACATTCAAATGCCACGCATGCCACATCTGATCATATATTTTTAATGTCACATCAACTTCAGCGTTTTTCGCCTTCTCTGCTATACGTGTTGAGTCATCTAATAGCATTTCATCAGAGCCTACATGTATGAGCAATGGTGAAATTCCTTTCAGATCTGCATGAATCGGTGAAATTAATGGAGAACGGGGATCACCGTCTCCAATATAATTTGACGCCATAATCTTCAATGATTGAAGATTTACCATGGGATCAATTTCAGCATGAGTTTTGATTGAATTGCCAGACATCTCTAAATCTGTCCAAGGCGAAATGCAAACTATTGAGGCTGGTGACGGTTCTCCAGCATCACGTAGCGAAATTGATGTTGCTATCGATAGTCCTCCTCCAGCAGACTCTCCTGCTATAGAGATATCTCCGCCCGTTAAGCCAGTATCAAGTAGCCAACGATATGCTGAAGTAGCATCTTCCAATGCACTTGGAAATGGATGTTCAGGAGCAAGTCGGTAGTCTGGAAGTAATACTTTTGCGCCACTTGCTATGGAAATATGTGCCGCTAACTCTCTATGAGTATTTGGGGAGCCAATATTATAACCTCCTCCATGGAGATATAAAATTACTCTCCCTTCATGGGCCTCTTTTGTGCAAATCCACTCAGCTGAAATACCATTAAATGAGATTTTTTGTATCTTTGTTTTTGGTGGAAGCTTCGCAAATTTTGTCAGGCTTTCCATACTCCTTCGCATTTCATCAATTGTCATATTAGGGTTAAATTTTGAAGCCACTAAATGCTTTGTCAATATGCGACAAAACTTGCTGCGAAAACTTGGCATTTGATTCCCTCCTAACTAATTGGACAGATAAATTATTGATAGTAAGCTAATCGGAGTTGAAATCAGCCTAACAAGAGATGTTTAACGATGGAAATTCAATCAAGATATAATACGAAATTCAGAAGATACCTTGCCATTCATACAGGTTCAACCATCTTAATTTAAAGTACATGTATCGTATTTCTTACGGAAACGCAATAAAGGCAAATCCTCGGAAAAGATTTGACCTTGTTGAAAAAATGATATCATAAATATCTCAGGGCCTTAATATTTGAATTTTTATAAAAGTACAGCATCTCCCTATAGTTTTACTCGATAAAAAAAGATGTTAATTCTCCAAGAGAAGAAACAGCCAAGGCATAACTCGCGTTCTCATCCTATGTTTGATCAGAAAAGCTTCGATATCAAGCCACATGTCATTGGTAATTATATGGCCGACCCCTGGATACAAAACGAATTCAGCTGAGCTACCAATAGATTGGTAAATATCCTCGGCTACAACCCATCGTTCCTGTATTGTCTTACCAAGAAAATGCAATTCCGTACTGACATCCTGGCTGTCCCAGTTATCATCCTGTTCACCCAGGTATAAGAACAGTGGAACCATTTTGAATTCACTAAGGTTGAACGGTGCGCCAGTGACGACATCGAGATCTGAAATGCCAAGATCGTATGTCATATCGTGACCCCACCATTCTGCCACAGGTGCGATCGGCCATCCCCCAGGTGCGCCAATGGCAGCTGCCATAATTCTTTCAGGATGAATCGCAGAAAAGCGACTGACGAATGCCCCTGATGCAGAAAAACCAATCATGAAAAACCTTTTGTTCACTTTGATCCCCATCGCTGCAAGTCTCTCGATCGCATCATCGACCATGGCAATCAGCTGTAAATCAATTCGAATCAGGTTTTCTCTCTGAGTTAACAATGTCGCCCTGTCTAAAGCCTGTGTATACAAATCTTCATATCGCGGGAAAATCGGAACAAGGAGTGGTGCCTTCAATACATAGGAAAACGGTGATCGCATATTGACCAATGACTCTGCCCTTACCTCATGAAACGCAAACTCATCAGAGGGGACACCTGAATTGTTCGGTTCGACCAGCAGCCGGGTGGAGTTTCCGGCACTTTCGGGAACGTAGAGTAAGTAGGGCCAGTTGAAGCCTTTTTCCGGTTGTGCAGCAATTGTCTGATAGACTATAGGTTCTATCCAAAAGGTAAGGTTGTATTCTTCAACCAGATTACCTTCGGTGTCCTGGATATTTTCATAGCCCGGCAGATTAATCATGATCATGACTTTAGTGTTCGGAATGAACGGATAATGGATATCCTGCCGCGGCAAATAAAGGGTCATTCCGTCCTGTGACCAGTAGTTTGTGAGAAAAGAACTGGACCAGTTGGATGTGGATACGGACCGGTACGCAGTATTCATTGGTTTATTGAACGTTACAGAGACCATGTCTGCTGTCTGACTGACATCTGTCGCACCATTTAACGGGTTCGTGGATACCACAATGGGCATCTGTGCTGCAGCGGATCCGACAGAAACGAATATGAAGAAGAAAAGAGCAAATGAGTTGAAATGAAAAAAAACCTTAAGATAGTCATTAATACTTTTCACATCATTCTCTATCTTTTCGGTTTTTGAATTACATATTTTTAGCATATTTGGAATCTCCTCAGTCATCAAACAGCAACGGATCGGTATTGGTTACATGCCGATGAATCGGGAGGAAGCCGGAATGCTGTTTAGACTGCTGAATTGTCGTTACGAAAAGGCCAGTCTCATCATCACTTCTAACAAGAGCTTCGTGGATTGGGGCGATCTGTTTAACGACCAGGTTCTGGCAACAGCTATTTTGGATCGTCTTCTGCATCATTGCACAACCATTAACATCAAAGGAGAAAGCTATCGGCTCAAAGAAAAACGAAAAGCCGGTCTTTTGGGATCGGTCCCAAAAACTGAGGAACCGAACTCGGAATAAATTACATTAAAGCAGTCAGGCTCCTAAAAAGGGGAATATTAAACGGAAATCAGGGGACATTTTATTCCGGAAATTAAAAGACAAAAATCTTCGAACTTGACACCCCCACTATAAACGAAATAATAAGGTTAACCAGACTTGGAATATCTATCCATGATCGCCAGCATTCACAACATCAATTAATATACAGATATCATATTTTTCTGGTGTCAATTCAAGTCTATCTTGTTATTACAAAATCTCGTAAGAGCACTTTGATAAAACAGCTTTCTTTTGCTATTTCTTATTTACAGCTTCAATAAAAGGCCCCCATAGAGCTTGGTCGCCCACCCTTTTTGAAGATTTGATTTCATACAAT
>JASFHC010000076.1:0-9324 GCA_050123435.1 Desulfobacterales bacterium | reverse complement strand
AAAGAAAAATAGCAAGTATAATAGATATAATGGTATGGTGCTTTGCTTTCATGATTTTGCTGTTAATATCAAACACATTTGAAAAAAGTTAAAAGAAATCTATTAATACTTTTATGATAAAAATGTGATGTATATAAGGTCACTCGCTTTGAGGCTCCAGTCCAAATCTTTTTATTTTGCGCCAGAGTGATACCCGATCAATGCCCATTATTTTTGCCGATTTGGTCTTATTACCATCGCATTTATCCAGTACCCACTTAATGTAGTTTTTCTCCTGTTCCTCTAGAGTGGGAAAATCGGAATCATGCCGGCGGTAGGTTTCAACCGAAAGATTGCTGATATATTCCGGAAGATCACCCACCTGTATCTCAGGTCCGCTTGCCAGGGCCACGGCTCTTTCTATAACATTTTCCAATTCCCTGATATTGCCAGGCCATGTGTATTGACAAAGTAATTCCATGGATTCCCTGGCAATACTTTGGACATCTTTTTTCATGGCCTGACATTTTTGATTTAGAAAATGATATGCCAGCAGCGGAATATCACCGTCACGATTAGATAGGGAGGGAAGTTTTATTGTAATCACATTGAGACGATAAAACAAATCCTGCCGGAAGTGACTTTTTTCTACATCCTCCTTGAGATCACGATGGGTAGCGGCGATAAAGCGTACATCAACAGGAATGGAGGCCTCTCCTCCAACCGGTAAAACCTCTTTTTCCTGAATCACACGCAATAATTTTACCTGCATGGTCAAAGGCATATCCCCGATTTCATCCAGAAAAATACTTCCGCCGTCTGCCACTTTAATCAGGCCTGCTTTTGCTTTTGTAGCACCGGTAAATGCATCCTTTTCATGGCCGAACAACTCATTGGCCATCAAATCTTCTGTGAAAGATCCGCAATTAAAGGCTATGAATTTTTTTTCGGAACGTAGACTAAGCTGGTGGATTGACCTGGCTACCAGTTCCTTTCCGGTTCCGCTTTCTCCTAGTATTAGAACATTAATGTCAGAAGGAGCAATTTGATTGATGGTTTTCTGGACCTCTATCATCGTACTGCTCTGGCCCACTATAGAGGAAATCTGTTGGCACCTTTTGAGCGTTTCTTTAAGTTCCAAATTTTCAAGTTGTAGCTGTCGCTTAAAAAGAGCTTCTCTGGCAATCTTGCGGACTTCTCCGATCTTATACGGTTTTGCAATGTAATAATAAGCGCCTTGATGCATCGCCTCGACGGATGAATCCACGGTAGCATAGCCGGTTATCATGATGACTTCGGTGTAAGGTTGAAGCTCTCTTGTTTTCCGTAATACCTGCATCCCATCCACTTGCTCCATTTTCAGATCAGTAATGACCAGATCAATACTTTTTGATTGTAGCAATTCGATAGCTTTTTTTCCGTTGTTTACGGAGATGACTTCATATCCTGTTTTCACGAGGATATGTTCGAGATTTTTACGCGCGATATCCTCATCTTCCACAACAAGAATGATTTCTTTATTCTTCTTCACGGTCATCATTTACATCCGGACTAGGAATTTTCTTTTTTGGACACAGATGAACACAGATTGTCAAAATTCTTAAATTGCAAAATAACAATATTATCTGTGAATATCTGAGAAAATCTGCGCACTATTTAACTTAACCATAATTGAAATTAGCGATTAGAGAATTCCAATAGCTCCTTATTCAGGCTGATCAAAAGGTAAAAAGCAGGTAAATGTTGTTCCTTTTCCCACTTCACTGGAGACTTTAATCCTGCCACCGTGTTGTTCAATAATGCCGTATATAATGGAAAGCCCCAAGCCCGTTCCTTTACCGACATCTTTTGTGGTGAAAAAGGGGTCGAAAATCTTTGAAATAATTTCGTTTGGGATACCGTCTCCTGTATCTATAACCTGGAAACAAAACCCACTGTTACTTTCCTGTTTGCATGCCTTGACGGTAATGTCCCCGCCATTTTTCATGGCCTGAACGGCATTTACGATTAGATTGATTAAAACTCGTTCAATTCCTAAAGGACCGACAGTGGCTTGTATATCGTCTGGAACTTCCACTTTAAGGGTTACATTATCCGGCACCTGTGATTTAACCCGTTTAATTGCATTGTTAACCAGATCCTTAAAATAAGCCCGTTTTAAAGTAAGAGACCTCTCCCTTGCAAATTCCAGCAGTGATTTAACGATTTCCTTACTCCTTTCCACCTCTTTTTCCGCGCCGATTAAAAGCTCTTTTTTATATTCGAGATCGTCGTCTTCCAGCTCTTCTGCCAATATTTGGACTGAAGTGGAAATATTATTCAGCGGGTTGTTCAGTTCATGGGCTACACCCGAGGTCAATCTCCCCAGAGAAGCCAGTTTTTGGGCCTGCACCAACTCTTTGTGCCGTTGGTTCAGTTCTTTGATCATACTATTGAGACTGGTCACCAGGGATTCAAATTCGTCGCCGGTATGAATTTCCGGTATGTTCTGAAAATCTCCTCTGGATATTTTAATAATTGCATTTCCAATGGTTTTTAGAGGACGGTCCACATTAAAAATTAAAAAAAGAGCTACTAAAATAGACAGGATAAAAACAGGCACAAGGGCGATCAAATGTATCATCTTGGATTTTCCGATTAAATCCCGGGTAAATTGACTCTCTTTTTTTACGATTTTTTCAAGCTCGCTGGTAATTTTTCTTCCTTGCTTTTGGATTAATTGGACAAAATCCTTTGGAACAATTAAGTGCCCTTTTTCTTGAATCTTCAATAGGTTTTCAAGAGAATCTTTATACTCCTTAAGTTCGATTAACCTTTCATCCAGATTTTTGGCCAGTGTATATTTTCCATACTTGCTCAAAATATTATAAAGGATGTCCTCAGCTGTATTTACATAGGTAAGGGTCTGATCAATATTTTTTCTGTCAAATGTTAAGAAATAGTTTTTCTCATACCGACGGGCTTCCAGAATGGTATTGAAGAGATCGTACTTTCTTTCGATAATTTGAATTTTTTGATTGAGAATATACTGGCTGTGATAGCTTCGCATCCAAATTAACCCGCTAATTACCATAAAAATGGCAAACGATAGAAAGATCTTTTTTCTAATACTGATTTTCATACTGTTACACTAACCTACATTGATTTTAGGGTTTATGATCCTTAAAGATTGAAAAGTTCTGACTCCTAATCCCTATGTATAATACGGCATGTCAACCTGGCAGAAAACGTCTTTAACTCCAGGCACTTTGCGTGCAATCTCATGAATCTGCCGGGTTACATCATGCTGATAGGCTTCTCCGATATGATGCTGTAATGCCGGGCTGATATACCCCGATTTTCTTCTTTTCTGGGCTGCAACATTAACCTGAACCTCCCCATTTTTAACAAAGATTTGGGCTTCACAGATCGATTTAAGCTCTACTTGAATGCGATTGGTAATGGCAAGGTCATCGATAGTTTGTTTGGTTTCGTCGGTAATTCGGTAGTTTTTGCTCCGAGCTGATAGACAGATGATTTCACAGGCATCTTCAATTGTCAAGTTTCCGATATTAATTACAATATCATAAAGCTTAGGGTCATTCACATCCTCCTTGTATAGGTATCGGGTCCAGTGGATTCGATTTTTATCTTCATTTTCAATACGCTCAGCTGCCGCTTCTCTGTTCAGGTTTTCCCTTTTTTGTAGCAGGCTGATCCGGTCGTCTTTTTCGGCAAGTATCCTGACTTTGAGGACCTGGGGAATTTCAGTGAGTAAAAGATGACCCGCATGGCCGTGGTATACAACATTCCCTTTTCTGGCATATCCCAACAGTGAAGCTTTGATATACTCAAGATATCTTTCTTTGCCATGGACTATCCGCTCGAGAATGTTAGGGGCGTCATTCAGAGATTGGATTAGCTTTTTTTCCGAAACATTGAAAAGCTGGGCGGCTTCGACCAGAATCTCCCTGCTTACACATTCATACCCCAGCGTTCCGGCCACCTTTTCAGCAATTTCCTGACCATGGCTGAAACTTCCCCGTGAAATCGTGATAACAGCCATAACTTTTCACCTCCTTAATAGCACGCTTTTTGAATCTGAAACAATTTAGTTCTTTGAAAAAAATTGGTTTTAATCGAGTTTCAAATATGTATAAATACCAAAGGTTGAACGCACGAAAAAATATTATTTTTCGTGCGTTCGTGATAATTGTATATTTTGGTTTCAACTTCCTTGTATTCTCTTGTCAAGCCTGTGGTTACTGAATACCATAAAAGAAATAGAGAATGGTCAATTCTACTATTAAAAAGATGGCGGTCATCACTGCACCCGCCTTGGCATAGTCCACCGTTCGATACCCCCCAGGCCTCATGATGAGCGCATTGACCTGGTGTGTCGGGAGCACAAAGGTGTTGGAAGCAGACAATCCAACAACCAGAGCGGCCATACGGGGATCCCCGCCGGCCATGACCGCCATATTCATACACAGTGGAACCAGCAGAACAGTGGCGCCCACATTGGAAATCACCAAGGTGAAAAAAGAGGTCATGACGCCCACCGCCGCCAGGAGGACAATGGGCGTCGGATGCCCCAGCATTCCAAGAACGAATTTTGCAATAAAAGCAGCGGTTCCGGTTTTTTCAAAGGCAACACCTAAAGGAATCAGTCCTGCCAGGAGAAAAACCGTCATCCAGTCCACAGCGCGATAAGCTTCATCCACGGAAAGCACGCCGGTAATGATCATGCCCAGCGCGCCGGACATCAGTGCCACCGAAAGTTGAATCTTAAAGAAAATGATTTGTGTCAGTGCCACTGCCAGCCAGACCACGGCCAGTTTAGCCTTTTCCGGGCGCATGATTTCACCTTCAAGGGCTGTAGCAAATGTTAGCGCTCTAGGTTGCGGCTGATTATTTAAAATGTGAAATTTCTCCCAGGGACCTTGCAACAGCAACGTATCTCCCATTTGCAGCCGAATATGGGTTAAGTTGCTGTAAATAATCTTGGTGCCGGTAAATAGCGCCACCGGATTTACCCCGTATAATTCTTTAAAATTGACCTGGCTCATGGTTTTGCCGATGAGTTCAGACCGGGGAGAAACCACCGTTTCCGCCATTCCCGCATTAATTACTGCCAGGCTCTCTGCGAAAATATCCAGGCCGTCTTTGATCTCCCATCCGTATTCTTCCACCAGCATATGGACCATTTTAACCTTTCCGATAACTGCAATATCATCTCCGGGAGAAATCATATCGGAGCTTTTCGGCACAAACGTTTTTTCATTTTCAGATGTAAAATTGATAGCCACCACGGTCACCAGGAACTTGGGCCTGATGGCTAGGTCTCCTAACATTTTGGGACCTTTAAAATTATCGGGGATGTGGATTTCAAATGTATGTTCAAGGCCCTCATAGGCTTCCATCAGCAACGCCGTAACTCCTTTTTCCGCTTCGCCTTCTGCGGCCGGAAGGATAAATTTGCCGAAAAGGATAAAATAGATAATGGCACTGGCAAGAAGGCAGATTCCGATGGGAGTCTGGGTGAAAAGCCCGAAGGGTTCCAGCTTTTTTCCGCCGAGAACCATCAAGTCATTTAGCAGAATCGTGGGACTGGCGCCCACCAGCGTGATGGTACCGCCGATAATGGCACAAAACCCCATAGGCATCAGGATGCGGGACACCGGCACGCCCATTCTTTTACCAATGCGTTGGGCAGCCGGAAGAAATAGTGCGGCGGCGCCGATGTTCTGCATCATGCTGGAGATGATCCCCACAGTACCGGATATCAGGGTAATTACTTTCTTTTCGCTGTTGCCGGCCAGTTTGACAATGGGTCCGGCCACTTTGTTCATCACCCCTGTTTTGTCAAGACCGGCGCCGATGATAATCACCGCCATGATGGAAACGACAGCGTTACTACTTAAACCTAAAAATGCTTCCTTTGGTGTCACCAGACCGATAAGGGGAAGCAAAACCATCATAATAATCCCCACAACATCAACGCGAACCCATTCAAAAATAAACAAAATAATTGCAAATCCCAATACAATCATGGTCAAAATCATTTCAAGTGTCATCGCTGAATATCCCTTCCTGTTTCATAGTATTAGAATTTCGGAATCTTTTTTATATCCTTGGTCATTTCTTTTGTCTGAACTTAAAACACAGCCAGAATGCAAAGCCGACAAGTATAAGACCAAAAATAAAATGTGTATCCATATCTACCTCCGTCATATATTATTGAACCATTTGTTGTGTTACATAATTTTTGCTTCAGGAGTCAGCATCATTCGTGCCAACTTTGTTAATCATAATGGATCTTATTGATATTGTTGGATTTATTAAAGACACAACCATAGAAAAAAAATGTGTGCAAGCTGTTGCAAAATGCAATAGTATTAAAGAAAAAACTAATGCCTATAATAAATTCAATTCGTTAAATGGTGTTGCAAAAAAGAATGGGGTGTTGCAGATTGTAATACTTTGCAGAAGGGTGAGGGGTAAAAAAATCCGGCCTTTTTTCATAGGCCGGATTTCAGCTTACATGTGGTCTATAGACTATGGTTTTCCGAATTTTTGTCACCAACCAAGGGTGATTTCGTCATTGTGGATTGATAAAATTAGGTAACTACTCAATACCCAATGGCTTATTAAACCATGGAATAAACGTAAAGATTACGGTAGAGTCGTTCACCTTCCTCAATTCTGCTTTCCCCGCGATCCTCCACCGATTCCGAAACCACGAAAGCAATGTCTTTATGCTCTCTGGTGATGGATTCCAGCGCCTCTTCCGGTTCGCTGAACATCACCACGTGATTAAAAGGGATACCTTTTTCAGCGGCTGCTTCCTGAAACAGGCCGGCACTTTTTTCAGACATGCTCTTAAATTCTTGACAAACCTGATTGCGTGAAGATGAAAACAGTTTGAATGTTTCGCAGGACAAAGGAGCGGTATTTAAGGCCAGAATTTCATAGGACATTCGTTGTGCCATTTCCAGGGCATAGTCAATGATTTCTTTTGAAAAATCGCTTTCTCTTCCCATAACCAGCAGTCTTGTGGGTTCCTGCTCTTCTCTTCGCTCCGTCATTGTCTCCATGGCATAATCGGATTCACCGGCTTCGGCAAAGGTGATTGCCTCCTGGTACTTGTCCATTTTATTGCTAGCCCTGCTCAACTTTTGTTTGATTCTTCCAAAAATTCCTGCCATTGTAATAACCTCCTGTCATCAGTTTATTTTTACATTTTCTTTATTTCGCATTAGCAACCACCAGCGGAACAGCAATCTTCTCTTTTATGCTGGTGACAACATTTTTCTTTTTTGATAAAATACCCGTTTTATCCACATTTTCAGCAGAAGAATTATAAATGGTTAAAACAACATCCCGATGGTAATTGACATAATCAACAATCTCTGTTTCGGGGTTGCCCCGCTTCATTGAAAAATGACACTGAACACCTTGCTTTTGCGATTCCCACATAAGGCGTCTAATTTGCTCTGAGGCCTCGGCCATGATTTCTTTTGCACTTTCATGTTCGCCGGCTTCGGCAAAGGCCGCCGCCGCCATGGACCCTTGGATGAATATCCGGGCATAGTCGGCCTTCTGTCGCATTTCTTTAAGGTATTTACTGTAATTTTGCGGCCGGATAATTTGAAAAACCTTTAATTCCGCCTTTATCCGCTTGCAAAGTTCTACCGCATAGCAAAATGTCTTTCTATCAGGTGTAATTCCGTCAATGGCCAATAAAACTTTTTCCATTTTTATCCCCTTTTGCAGTCCAACACATCATCACTGCTACATACGCAGTCTCGGTCGGGTTTCCTCCCTGCGCTGGATACGTACATCCGTGCGTTTCCGACTTCTTTTTTCCGGTTTGTCATGCATGATATCCAGAGCTGTTTCATGTTCACCGGCTTGGGCGAAAGTTATAGCTGCCATCAATCTGTCAAATGTCTCTTTAAATTTAAACATGGCTGAATTCCTCCTTTGAAAAATGTGTTAAAATTTTTTCCTCTTTGCTGAAGTTATATAGCATCTTCCGTGCCAACAATATCAATATCAATATAACCTTTTGATATTATATGATTTATATGTGTATTCGTCGCGAGAAAGGGGCAGGCTTTAACCGTTACAATTTGCAATGCTTTTTCAAGCTTACACATTTTATTCAGTAAATACATAAAGTTATAATATATTGCACAGAAGAATCACAATATTGCAGATTGTAACGCCTCCTCTGTTCTTTATCTTCTCCAAGAAAAACCGTTGCGTGCCTGATCTTAATCTGTTTTATAATGAGAAAAACCTGAATGAGGTAAAATCATGCGCATATTTAAAAGGGGAAAAGAACAAATTGAGGAACTGTCATCGGAACTGGATGAATTAAAAGAAAACGTCATTAAATCTAAGATGCCGGAACAGGTAGAAAAAGTAGCATTTAAAGAAATAGAAAGGCTTTTTAAAACCAGTCCTTCCAGTGCAGAATATACCATCGGTATAAATTATATCGATTATTTGGTTAGCCTTCCTTGGAGTAAAATGACTGATGACAACCTTGATATTAAGCGGGCGGAATCCATCTTGAATGAAGAACATTATGGACTGGCTCAGATTAAAGATCGGATTCTCGAACATCTTGCAGTCAGAATATTAAAGATGTCCCGCCAGCATAAAATTTTGGTTGTGGATGATGAAAAAATTACCCGCCGGAATCTTGAACATGTTTTTAAAAAAGACGGTCATCAGGTCAATACCGCTGCCAGCGGAGCTGAAGCCCTGAGTTTTCTGGAGCAAAGCGCATTTGATGTCATTGTAACTGATCTTAAAATGGGAAAAGTCGATGGTATGGCGGTCCTGGAAAAAGCAAAGGATATTAATCCGGCCACGGAAGTGATTATCATCACCGGATACGCCACGGTGTCAACGGCCATTGAAGCCATGAAAAAGGGATCATACCACTACCTTACAAAACCATTGAAGCTCGATGAGATCAGATCCACGATCCAGAAAGCACTGTTCAAGAAAATGGTACGGCTGGAGCCCAAAGGCCCTGTTCTCTGTTTTGCCGGACCACCCGGTACCGGGAAAACTTCTCTGGGAATGTCAATTGCCCGGAGCCTGGAACGAAAATTCGTACGCATGTCTTTAGCCGGAATGAAGGATGAGTCTGAAATAAGGGGACATCGTAAAAGCTATGTGGGTGCATTACCCGGCAGAATCATCCAGGAAATTCGACGTGCGGGAACCAAGAACCCGTTAATTATGCTTGACGAAATCGACAAAATCGGTCGGGATTTCAAAGGAGACCCTGCCGCTGCGTTGCTGGAAGTTCTGGACCCGGAACAGAACACTCATTTTGTCGACCAT
>JASFHC010000075.1:0-9349 GCA_050123435.1 Desulfobacterales bacterium | reverse complement strand
AATAAGCAAAATGGTTATTATTCTTATCATGGTGAAAACCCGTTATTATTATTTTTGCTTTGTGCCCTGGTGTCCAGGTGGCAATAAATAACGTTTTGAGAATGAAAACGATCATTCCATAATTAAGAAACTAAGAATAAAATAGTCCTCTGCAAGTTTATAAACCAAAAAAACTAGAGTATCCTCACTAATTCGTTATTTGAATTTATTTTAAACGTTATGTTTATTCTACTTTCATTCAGTTGCACCGCGGAAGGTGAGTTGTGCACAGGTTGACTAACATCAAATACTCACCAACCGCTTCTGTCTGAGTGTGTAATGGTTTTAAAATGCTTGTTCTCCTTTATGTGCCTAAGAGGTATGGATTAATACAAGTTGTGCAAGTCAAGTAATCGACTTCACATGTTGCCGAAAACAATACTGCAACAATTAAACTAACAAACACAAGGGCATATATTAATTTTTTCATCTCATTCTCACCTCCTTTCATTGCAAATTTCGCCGGGTGAGTTCCACAAATTGCACAGGGAGTGGTCACTGATCTTTAGCCATTAGCAACTATTTTCTGCTATTATTTTTCTCAAACTTCTGACGAAGTCTCTATCCATTTGATAAGCTGTAGAAGGCTCCAAAGTCAGGGAGGTACGTTCAAATTTCGCTGCCTGCTTTGGCTGAATCTGTATCTCGCACTCGGGAAAGAGTAACTTAAAACATGATATCAGGGGTTCACATTCTTCAAAACGATCTGTTAAGAGAATTACTTTATCCATTGTAAACCTCCTTTCTGCCGGTGGCCTGTGGGGTTACCAAGCAATCATAACGATCCGTTATTCCAGCATTAAAGTTGTGAACAAAGCGAATTGGTGTCCATCCTTAAATGGTCTTTTTGCCCTATCTCTGCGTTATGCTCAAAAAACAGTCCTCGGAATATTTTAAATATGTCTGCCTGCCCCGCCTGCCCCGTTGCTCCGGAAGATGGTACCGGGGTGGGTCCGGCAGATCTTACTGGGGCGATTCTTTTTTTCGCGTGCCTTAATCGTGAACAAAAATCCTCAGTTATGGATGGACACGAGTTAACTTTTAATAGAGCAATAATGATGCCAGATAAGATTGGGAGACGGCTTTGTTGCCGGATGCCGGATGTTGGAAAAAAATACTGTAGAATTGAAGGGTGTTGGCTTCAAAAAACGTTGAGATTTAATGCCTTGGCTACCATATAATGGGCTATGCTCAACATTTTACAACGTTATGTTGCTATCCAGATTTTCTCAATCGAGTTTTTACGACCCTGTCAAGTCTGAGTTTACCGTTTGCGTTCTCATCCAACTGTTAACTTGTTAAATATATGAACAGTAAAACTGTCAAAAAGATGAACATTATCCATCCATATTTAAACAGAAATTGAACAATTATTAGAAAACGGTGGGGTGCACGATTTTTATTTTGTGGCATAATATTTGCTATGAGAATCCCCTTGGGCTAATTTTGCGACATCCGTTTTCAATGGTCCTTTTTAAAATCTGAAACGATAGGTTTGGGAGGAACTTATTTCAATGGCAGGATCTAAAGAAAAACAGAAGATAGGTGCAGTGATGGTTGTGGGTGCGGGCATCGGCGGTATGCAGGCATCTCTTGATCTGGCGGAGTCCGGATTCTTAGTCTACTTGGTTGAAGCCTCGCCGGCCATCGGCGGTGCCATGGCTCAACTGGACAAGACCTTTCCTACCAACGATTGCGCGATGTGTATTGTTGCTCCCAAGCTGGTGGACGTGGGGCGCCATCCCAACATTAAGCTGTTGACTTCTGCCACAGTGAAAACGGTGGATGACGTTAACGGAAACTTCAAGGTAACCGTCCACAAGACGCCACGGTATATAGACCCGACAAAGTGCACGGCCTGTGGAGAGTGTGCCTCAGCGTGTCCGGTGATTCTGCCGGATGAATATGAGCAGGGGTTATCCACCCGCAAAGCTGTTTATAAAAAATATGTTCAGGCGATTCCCGGAGCCTTTGCCATCCAGAAAGGAGACATTGCGCCTTGTCGTCTGGAATGCCCCGCCGGGATTAATGTTCAAGGATATGTTCAAATGGTAGGGCAGAAAAAATACCGGGAGGCGCTGAAAATTATCATGGAAGATCTTCCCTTGCCCGGTGTCATCGGAAGAATCTGTCCCCATCCCTGTCAGAACGTGTGTCGAAGAAGGGAAGTGGACGACGCCGTAGGCATCCGCGATCTAAAACGTTTGGCCGGGGACCAATGTGATCCCCGGGATATAGAAATAACCTGCTTGCCTCGAAGACCGGAACGCGTCGCCATTATCGGCTCGGGACCGGCAGGGCTTTCAGCGGCTTTTCATCTTGCCAAAAAAGGGATATTATCGACTATTTTTGAAGCACTGCCGGAACCCGGCGGTATGCTTCGGGCAGGTGTTCCCGAATTTCGTTTGCCCCGCGATGTCCTGGACCGAGAGATCGAGGTTATCACCAATCTTGGGGTTGAGATCAGAACCAACACCCCCCTGGGATCGGATCTGACCCTTGATGACATTTTTGAGCAAGGGTACCAGGCGGTGTACCTGGCCATGGGCGCCCACAAGGGGATTGATCTGGGAATTCCCGGTGAAGAATCTCAGGGAGTCCGGCAAGGGGTGGATTTTCTTAAAGAGGTGAATCTGACGGGAACAGCGGTTGTTGGGAAAAAGGTTGCTATTGTGGGGGGTGGCAATGTGGCTATTGATGTGGCACGCTGTGTCCTCAGACTGGGTGCCCAAGCGGTGAATATCCTTTATCGTCGAACGCGTGGAGAAATGCCGGCATGGGAGGAAGAGATTCAAGCTGCGGAGGTTGAAGAGGCCAGAATATCCTATCTGACGGCGGTTACGAAGGTCTTGGCCAGGGATGGCAAGATAGCGGGTGTGCAGTGTATACAGATGAAGCTCGCGGAACCGGATGCATCAGGCAGGAGAAGGCCTGTTCCGATTCCGGGCAGCGAATATGAGATGTCCGTGGATCAGCTTGTTGTTGCCATCGGTCAAGAACCGGCTCTTTACGGTCTTGAGGGTGTTGCCGGGCTCAGTATTTCTCGCCGGGGAACCATTGAAGTGGATCCGGTTACCTATGCCACAAGCCGGGATGGGGTTTTTGCCGGAGGAGATGTGCAGACTGGTCCCGGAGTGGCCATCGGTGCGGTTGCTGCCGGCCGTGAGGCCGCAGTGTCTATGGTTCGATATCTGGATGGTCGGGATATGGCCCAAGGACGCAAGACGAATCCCAAAACCCGTGCGGTGTATCGTCCCATTCCCAAGGATCAAAACACACGGCCCAGAGCGCGCATGCCCGAACTTCCTGTGGCGGAGCGACGGGCAAACTTTAAAGAAGTGGCCCTGGGCTATGACCCTCAGACCGGTGAGGCTGAAGCCGCTCGGTGCCTGAACTGCGGATATTGCTGCGAGTGTTTTCAGTGTGTTGAGGCCTGCGACGCGGATGCGGTTACCATTGATACTCACCGGCAGCAGCCCGAAGACGTTGAACTGAACGTCGGCGCCATGATTCTGGCGCCCGGTTTCCAGTCATTTGATCCATCCGAGTTTCATACCTATGGCTATGCCAAGCATCCGAATATCGTCACATCCATGGAATTCGAAAGGATTCTGTCGGCCTCGGGACCCACCAAAGGGCATCTTGTTCGTCTTTCGGATCGAAAAGTACCGCAAAAGATTGCCTGGATCCAGTGCGTGGGCTCCAGGAACATAAACCAGTGCGATCATGGTTACTGTTCTTCGGTGTGCTGTATGTATGCCATTAAAGAGGCGGTCATTGCCAAAGAGCATAGTAAAAATCACCTTGACTGTGCTATCTTTTTTATGGACATGCGTACTGCAGGCAAGGGTTTTGAGGCGTATTACGAGGATGCGAGGAAAAAACAGGGGGTCCGGTTTATCCGTTCTCGTCCCCACAGCATAGCGCCTGTCCCGGGCAGTGATGACGTTCTCATTCGATACGTGACCGAAAGGGGAGATGTCACCGAAGAAACTTTTGATATGGTCGTTCTTTCTGTGGGATTGGAGGTCTCGCCTGAGGTGGTGGCGCTGGCACGGAATCTTGATATAAAACTGACCCGGAACAGTTTTTGTGAAACCGATTCCTTTACTCCTGTGACCTCCTCAAAAGATGGCATCTATGTTTGCGGGGCTTTCCAGGGGCCCAAAGACATTCCGGAATCGGTCATGCAAGCCAGCGCTGCAGCCGGTGCCGCCATGGGCCGTCTGGCGCCTGCCAGAAACAGCCTGGCTGAGGCCAATCATCACGAATATCCTGTACAGAAAGATGTGCGTGGACAGACACCTCGAATCGGGGTTTTCGTTTGCCATTGAGGGATTAACATCGGGGGCGTCGTGGACGTTCCGAAAGTGAGAGCATATGCAGAAACTCTCCCGAATGTTGTGGTGGCCGACAGAAATCTGTTTACCTGTTCCCAGGATACCCAGGAGAAAATCAAAGAGTATATAAAGGAATATAATTTAAACCGGATCGTGGTTGCCTCCTGCACCCCAAGAACCCATGAGCCCTTGTTCAGAGAAACACTCCGGCAGGGAGGGCTAAATAAATATACTTTTGAGATGGCTAATATCCGTGATCAATGTTCATGGGTGCATATGCACGAACCGGAAAATGCTACCGAAAAGGCCAAGGACCTGATAAGAAGTGCTGTGGCCAAGGCAAGACTGATTCAACCTCTTGCCGATTTCTCCGTACCGGTCAATCAGAATGGATTGGTGATCGGTGGGGGTGTGGCCGGCATGGTGAGCGCACTGGATTTGGCTGAACAAGGCGTTAAGACTTATCTGGTTGAAAGAGATGACAAATTGGGAGGTCAGGCCTTAAAACTCTATGCCACATATCAGGGGGATCGGGTACAGCCTTATGTTGAAAACCTGATCCACACGGTCAACCGCCACCCCTTGATCCATGTTTACCTGAATACGACCATCCGGGGTGCCTCAGGATTTGTGGGAAACTTCACATCCACTTTGGTTGACACGAAAGGCAAAAAAACTCAGCTGGATCATGGGGCCATCATCATAGCTACCGGCGGAAAACCCTACATACCCAAAGAATATCTATACGGAAAAGACCCCAATGTGTTGCTTTCCCTGGAGCTTGATCAGGAGTTGATGAGGGGAAGTTTCCGGCTCAACCATACAAAATGTGCGGTGTTTATTCAGTGCGTGGGCTCCAGAATACCCGAGCGGCCCTATTGCAGTAAGGCATGCTGTGTCCATTCCATCCAGAGCGCCTTGACCCTCAAAACGTTAAATCCTGACATGGACATATACATCCTGTATCGTGACATCAGGACCTTTGGAGAAAAGGAAAGGCTCTATACGGAGGCCAGGGTTAAAGGCATCTTATTTATTCGCTATGATCCGGAGGACCCACCCAAGGTTGACACGGAGAATGCAAGGCTCCGGGTAACGGTGACCGATCATGTCCTGCAAACACCGCTTCAAATATCCCCGGACATGATCATCCTGGCGACGGCGGTTGTTCCCAACGACACCGGAGCGCTTTCCAAACTGTATAAAATTTCCACAACTCCGGAAGGATTTTTCCTGGAAGCGCATATGAAACTCAGACCTGTAGATTTTGCTACTGACGGCATGTTTTTAGCGGGGCTTTGCCACTTTCCAAAACCCATTGAAGAATCCATTGCACAGGCCAGGGCGGCTGCGGCACGGGCGGCAACCATTCTGGTTAAACAATCCATAGACATGGAACCCATTGTCTCGGTAGTTGATGAGGATAACTGCAATGGCTGCGGGATTTGTGAAAGAGTGTGTCCATATGGCGCCATACATGTAATCGAAATCAATGGCCTGATAACGGCACGAAGTACCCCTGCATCCTGCAAGGGATGCGGGCTGTGCGCTGCAAGCTGCCCTTCAAAGGCGGTTGATATGTACCATTTTAGTCACCATCAAATACGGGCGCAAATTTGCGCTTTGGCGTAGTTCCTTAGTTGTGAGTTTTATGCTTTTTGTGGCAACATTTTTTATTATTTTATGTTTTACCTATGTGGAAACGATGCTGGTCTCTGGATACTGGATACTGGATAAAATAAGGATAAATCTATTTTTACAGGCCAGCATCCAGCATCGAGTATCCAGGATCGAGCATCCAGAATTCGTTAAATGAAGCTGGAAGTTAAATTATTAAAAAGCCCTTTTTAGTTTCCGGGTCAGGAGATTTTTTACATGTCAAATCAATTCGAACCCAAATTAGTGGCATTTCTATGCAACTGGTGTTCATACGCCGGGGCAGATCTTGCCGGGGTTTCAAGGTTCCAATATCCGCCGAATCTCCGGATTGTCCGGGTCATGTGCACCGGAAGAATTGAGCCTGTCCTCATTCTGGAGGCGTTAACAAGCGGAATTGACGGTGTGCTCATCGGCGGATGACACCCCGGAGAATGTCATTACCTGGAAGGTAATCTATATGTCAGAAGGCGGATCTTGATGACTAAAAAACTGCTGAAATGTATGGGGATAGACCCGGCTAGAATTCGTCTGGAATGGATATCCGCTTCAGAAGCTCCGAAATTCGCACAAGTGATCAAAGACTTCGTAGAAGAGGCAAGAGGTATTGGTCCAAACCCTCTTTCCAATAGGGAAGAAGGCCGATGGATGAAAAGGAATTTCAGGGCTACGGACCTGGCGTAAATTCAGATTCAACGTATTTAATGAGGTATCCACGCCTTGAAGGTATATAAAAGACGAACGTCGAACATTGAACATCGAAGGTTGAACATCGAATAATGTATTCTACCATTTATAATAAAGACAAAGCGAAGTGCCTTCCACATTCGACGTTGGACGTTGAACGTTCGATGTTCGATGTTCAAATTATTGCATCTGAAATTACGACTAAAGCTTCATATCAGGTTGAAATTACGTATACAGGTCAGGAGTTCTGAAATTGCCTAACTCGAATATTTTATAAATATTTTTGGGTTATGAACACTAAATCCAGGAAGGAGAGAGAAGACTTGCTAAAATCTATCGACCATATACCCACGATCTGTCCGTATTGTGGCTGTGGATGCGGCATCGTTCTGGTGGTCAAAGACGGCAATATAGCAGGTGTGGAACCCTGGAAGGATCATCCGGTATGTGAAGGAAAAAACTGCCAAAAAGGAAGGAATGCCCACGCATTTTCGATCAGCGATCAACGGTTGCAAACGCCGCTGATAAAGAAAAACGGTGTCTTTGAGCCGGCTTCCTGGAACCATGCATTCGGGGTAATCGCAGACAAACTTCACGGTGCGGAGGCTGATGCAGTGGGATTTATTAACTCTGCGAAGTGCTCGAATGAGGATTTATATGTCATTCAGAAGTTTATCCGGGTGGTTCAGAAGACAAACAACATGGATAATGCCTCCAGATTCTGCCATTCTCCCACGGTTCCTGCATTAGTTTCCACAGTAGGTTCCGGTGTGATGACCACGTCGACCACCAGTATCGAGAAGGCAGATTGTATATTTGTTGCCGGTCCCAACCTGCAGGAAACCTATCCGATCATCGCCCGCCGGGTCATCCGGGCAAAGCACAAGGGCGCCAAAGTGATCGTTGTGGATCCCAGGATCACCGTAACGGTCAAAAATCTTGCAGACAGGTATTTACAAATCTATCCGGCGACGGACACTGCTCTGGTAAACGGCATGATGCGGATTATCATAGATGAGGGGCTTGAAGACAAAGAATTCATAGAAAAAAGGACCAAAGGGTTTGATGAACTCAAAACCTATTTAATGACTCTGGATCTCAAGGAAATAGAGAACATAACAACCATTTCTCTTGATGTGATCAAAGAGGTGGCACGAATCTATGCAGCGGCAAACCGTGCCTGCATCCTTTATAACTCCGGTATTGCGCAGCATGGCGCCGGCATAGAAAATATCAAAGCCCTTGCCGATCTGGCACTGTTAACCGGAAACTACGGAAAGCCGGGAACCGGCGTGAATCCCTTACGCGGTCATGCAAACGGAGAGGGATTTGGCGATATGGGGCCGCTTCCGGTTTTTTACCCGGGATTTCAAAGTGTTACTGAAGAAACCGCCGAGCGCTTTGAGGAGATTTGGGGGGTGAAAGATCTGCCGTCACAGCCCGGTATGACCTACATGGACATGGTGGAAAAGTGTAAGTTTTTATATATTGTGGGGGCAAACCCCATGCTTGCGGCTCCGGATACAAATCGGGTGAGGAAGGCCTTGGAAGAAAAGGATTTTTTGGTGGTTCAGGACATATTTATGACCGAAACCGCAGAAATGGCAGATATTGTGCTGCCTGCGGCAACTCTTATGGAAAAAGATGGAACCATCACCGGGCTGGATAGGAGAGTGCAGAGGGTCAATAAAGCAGTGCAGTCTCCGGGTGATGCAAAACCGGACTGGGTGATATTCTGTGAACTGGCCAAGATCATGGGGTTTGAGAAGCAGTTTAGTTTTGACAACTCGGAGCAAATATTCGAAGAGATCAGAAAATGCGTACCCCAATACCGGGGCATAACCTATAAGAGATTAAAAAGCCCCAGTGGCATTCAATGGCCATGCCCAACCGAGGATCATCCGGGTACGGAAGTAATGTTTGTGGACAACTTTCCCACCCCGGACGGTTTTGGGTATTTCCAGATCGCAGAGTACAAACCCCCTTTGGAAGAACCGGATGGCACCTATCCTTACATATTTACCAACGGACGGGTTGTATTCCATTTCCACACAGGGAGCATGACCCGGCGAACCAAGAGGCTGAACAATGAATTACCCAATGGATTTGCTGAAATAAACCCTGAGGATGCCCGGAAATTGGCCATAGAAGATGGGGATCAGGTCCTATTGAAATCAAGGAGGGGAGAGATAAAGACCCTTGCCAGGGTGACGGAGGACATAAGAGCGGGATTGATATTTATGCCCTGGCATTTTTCGGAATGTGCCCCTAATATGTTAACCGGACCCACAGCGGGCCCACCATCCAAGATGCCGGAGTTTAAATTTTGTGCAGTGAATATAGAAAAGGTGTAATGATATGAGAGATAATCTGTATCTCGCGTGGTCTTCCGATGAAAAAATTCAGGAAAAAGGTGCATCCGGCGGCGCGGTGACCGCTTTGCTAAAATTTGCTCTTGAGACAAACTTTGTAGATGCGGTGGTTGCAGTCAAAAAGAGAAATGGAAACAGATATGACGGGGTGTTATCTTTAATTACTGATCCGGATGAGGTTATCGAGAGTGCCGGGGCTTTGCATTTCGCACCTGTGAACGCGGCCAGAGAGGTCAGCAAATATTTAGATGGGGC
>JASFHC010000074.1:0-9402 GCA_050123435.1 Desulfobacterales bacterium | reverse complement strand
GGAAAAAGTCGCGGAAGAATTGGGATACCCCGTTGTCCTTCGTCCGGCATATACCATGGGTGGTACGGGCGGAGGCATGGTATATAATGTTGAAGAACTTCGCACAATAACCTCACGCGGTCTGTCTGCAAGTCTTGTTAACCAGGTTCTGGTCGAAGAATCCGTACTGGGCTGGGAAGAACTTGAGCTGGAAGTTGTCCGCGACGCCAGAAACCAAATGATCACCGTCTGTTTTATTGAAAATGTTGATGCCATGGGCATCCACACCGGCGACTCCTATTGCACTGCGCCCATGTTGACCATCGATCCGGATCTGCAAAAACGACTTCAGAAATATTCTTACGACATTGTGGAAGCCATTGAGGTTATCGGCGGAACCAACATCCAGTTTGCCCATGATCCCAAGACCGGTAGAGTCGTCGTCATTGAGATTAATCCGAGAACTTCCCGATCGTCGGCACTGGCCTCCAAGGCAACCGGCTTTCCCATTGCGTTTGTGTCCTCGCTTCTCGCCGGAGGGTTGACCATGGATGAAATCCCTTACTGGCGGGATGGAACCTTAGAAAAATACACCCCCTCAGGGGACTACGTTGTGGTTAAATTCGCCCGATGGGCCTTTGAAAAATTCGAAGGTGTCGAAGATAAACTTGGCACCCAGATGCGTGCGGTCGGCGAAGTTATGAGTATCGGCAAAAATTACAAAGAAGCCTTTCAAAAGTCGATTCGATCCCTCGAAATCGACCGCTACGGATTAGGGTTTGCAAAAGATTTCAACAAAAAAACCAAGGACGAACTGTTGAGTATGCTGGGAACTCCCACCAGCGAACGGCAGTTTATTATGTACGAGGCATTGCGTAAAGGTGCCGACATTGAAACACTATACCATATCACCCATATCAAGCCCTGGTTTATCGAGCAAATGAAGGAACTGGTGGAACTTGAAGAACAGATCCTGACACACAAGGGCCGAATCCCTCCTGATGATTTGTTCATTCAGGCCAAAAAAGACGGTTTTGCGGATAAATACTTGGCCTATCTTCTGGATATTCGTGAAAAGGATATTCGTGAAAAACGCATTTCTCTTGGTGAGGTCGAAGCATGGGAGCCGGTTCCGGTCAGCGGCGTGGAGAATGCGGCCTATTATTTTTCGACCTATAATGCGTCCGACAAAGTAGAAGTGAGTGATCGCAAAAAAATTATGGTTCTCGGCGGAGGACCGAACCGTATCGGGCAGGGAATTGAATTTGATTATTGTTGTGTGCACGCAGCATTTGCCATCCGTGACGCGGGATATGAGTCCATCATGGTGAACTGCAACCCCGAAACTGTTTCTACGGATTACGACACATCGGACAAGCTTTATTTTGAGCCCCTGACAGTCGAGGATGTCCTGAGCATTTATGAAAAGGAAAAACCGGAAGGAATTATTGTTCAGTTTGGCGGACAGACACCCCTGAACATTGCCAATGAACTGACCCAGGCGGGGGTTAACATCCTGGGAACCTCTCCGGAAACCATAGATCTTTCAGAGGACCGGGACCGGTTCCGCAACCTGATGCGTAAATTGGGAATTCCTCAACCAGAATCCGGTATGGCCGGCACCGTGGCGGAGGCACTCGACATTGCCAAAAAGATCGGGTATCCCTTGATGGTTCGTCCCTCTTACGTTCTAGGCGGGCGTGCCATGGAAATCATTCTGGATGAAGAAATGCTGTTGCACTATGTGGCTGCGGCCGTAGAGGTTTCTCCGGAACGGCCGATTTTAATCGACAAGTTCCTGGAAAACGCCATCGAGGCCGAAGCAGATGCCATTGCCGACGGCACCGATGCCTTTGTTCCTGCGGTGATGGAACATATCGAACTTGCCGGCGTACATTCCGGAGACTCTGCATGCGTGATTCCACCGATCAGCATCCCGCCCAAGCACATAGAAACCATTAATGAATACACCCGGAAGATTGCCGTAGAGCTGCATGTGGTCGGACTTATGAATATACAGTACGCTATTGCCAGCGATACCGTGTATATCTTGGAAGCTAACCCAAGGGCCTCGCGTACGGTACCGATTGTTTCAAAGGTCTGTAATATATCCATGGCCCGGCTGGCCACCCAAATCATGTTGGGCAAAAAACTCTCGGACCTGGGTCTTGAGAAGAAATCCATACCTCATTTCGGCGTAAAAGAGGCGGTGTTTCCTTTCAACATGTTACCCGAGGTGGATCCGCTCCTGGGACCGGAAATGCGATCAACAGGAGAGGTGCTGGGGATGGCGGATTCCTTTGGTATGGCCTTTTTCAAATCCCAGGAGGCAACCCAAGTCCCGCTGCCCATCGAGGGAACCGTGCTGATCACTATAGCAAACAAGGATAAACCCAGTGCCCTGGAACCTGCAAGGCTTTTCCAGGAACTGGATTTTAAGATCCGGGCGACAAAAGGGACACATGATTTTCTGGCCGAGCACGGCATAGATTCCGAACTTATCAACAAGTTGGGATACGGCAGGCCCGACATTGTGGATGCCATTAAAAACGGAGAAATTAATCTGGTCGTCAACACGCCCAGTGGAAAAGATAGTAAGGATGATGACTCTTATATCCGCAAGGCGGCAATAAAATATAACGTCCTGAATATTACCACAACTGCCGCAGCCACAGCAGCTGCAAGAGGCATTGCCAGACGGAGAAAAGGACAGGCCAATGTAAAGTCTCTTCAGAACTATCATAAGAATATCAAATAGCAAAAGAGAGGTATGTAAATGAAATCTGTAATTTGTAACACTAAAGAAGACGTTTTGAGAGTCGTTAAAGAAAAAAATGTAAGCTTCATTCAGTTCTGGTTCACGGATGTTCTGGGTATGCTAAAAAGCTTTGCAATCACCCAATCCGAACTCGAGACGGGTATGAACGAGGGCATGGGATTTGATGGATCTTCTATTGAAGGTTTTGCGCGTATCGAAGAGAGCGACATGGTCGCCCTGCCGGATCCTGCCACTTTCAGATTGCTGCCATGGCGACCGGAAGAAAGACCGGTGGCCCGAATGTTCTGTGACATTGTCAACCCGGACCAAACACCGTATGAAGGTGATCCCCGATATGTGCTAAAAAGACTTTTAAAGAAAATAGAACAAAAAGGATACACCTTTTATGTGGGCCCCGAACTCGAATACTTCTATTTTAAAAGTAACGAAAAGCCTGAGGTGATTGATGCCGGAGGATATTTTGACAGCCTTCCTCTGGATGTGGCGTCGAACTTAAGAAGGGAAACGATTTTCGCTTTACAGGATTTGGGCATCGTGGTGGAATACAGCCATCATGAAGTGGCTCCGAGCCAGCATGAGATTGACCTGCGGTTTGACGATGCGCTCAGCATGTCTGACAAAACCATGACTTACCGAATCGTGGTCAAGGAAATCGCCCGGCAACACAATTATTATGCCACGTTCATGCCCAAACCGATCTTTGGTGTGAACGGAAGCGGTATGCATGTGCATCAGTCCTTGTTTGCGGGAGACAAAAACCTTTTCTTTGATGGAAACGACCCCTACCATTTATCCAAAATGGCCAAGGGATATATTGCCGGGATCATGAAACATGCGCGGGAAATTGTCGCTGTAACCAATCAGTGGGTCAACTCCTACAAACGGCTAGTTCCCGGTTATGAAGCCCCTGTCTATATTTCCTGGGCCCGGCGAAACCGTTCGGCCATGATTCGGGTTCCCATGTACAAACCCGGTAAAGAGGTGGCTACCCGCATAGAGTTCCGCGCTCCTGATCCGGCCTGCAATCCTTATCTTTCCTTTGCGGTCATGCTGGCTGCCGGTTTGAAAGGAATCGAGAATGAATATGAACTCCCGGATCCTATTGAAGAGGATATCTATAGAATGTCAGCAAAAGAAAAAAAGGAAAGAGGTATTTTTACCCTCCCGGATAACCTTTATGAGGCCCTTCTTGAGGTCGAAAAATCAGAAATGGTGAGAGAAGCCCTGGGTGAACATATTTTCAACAAGTTCGTGGAAAATAAAAAGATTGAGTGGGATATGTATCGGACCCATGTGAGTCAGTATGAAATAGAAAAGTATTTGCCCATAACCTAACGGATTCACTTTCTTCAGAGGCAACGCCAAACCAGCCAACGGAGAAGATACACGGAAGTTTAGATCATGAAAAAAATTGAAGACGTTACCTTGCTTTATGAAATCAGCGAAGCACTCAATGAGCACTTGGACCTTAAAAAATCTTTATATAAGGTTCTTGATATCCTATCCAGCTCTATGGACATGCTGCGGGGAACCATAACAATTCTACACCCTTTGCGAAACGAGATAAGCATAGAAGTTGCCCATGGGCTTTCCAAAAGCGCGATGCAAAAAGGAAAATATAAATTAGGTGAAGGTATTACCGGCCGGGTCATTGAAACTGGAAAGGCCGTCACCATACCAAAAATTAGCCAGGAGCCGCTTTTTCTTAACCGGACAGATTCCAGAAAGACCAAACAGAGTCAGGAACTATCCTTCATTTGTGTGCCGGTAAAAAAAGGCGGCCAAGTTATCGGGGCATTGAGCTTTGACATGCCTTTTGACGAATCATATTCCCTGAAAGATGGTAAAAAGCTTATGTCTGTTGTTGCAACAATGGTAGCACGGCATATTATCAACCTGGAAACCATCCGTCTGGAAAAGGAGCATTTAAGAGAAGAAAATATAAGGCTTAGAAAGGAGCTGGAAAATCGATATCGTATTACCGATATTATCGGCAACAGCAACAAAATGCGCGAAGTCTATCAAATGATTTCTCAGGTTTCCAAAAGTAACGCTACAGTGCTTATTCGCGGAGAAAGCGGTACCGGCAAGGAACTTGTTGCCAACTCCATACATTACAACAGTCTCAGATCAAAAAGGCCTTTTGTTAAAGTAAATTGTGCGGCATTACCGGCAAATCTTATTGAGAGCGAGTTGTTTGGGCATGAAAAAGGCGCTTTTACAGGGGCCATCAAACAAAAACTGGGCAAATTCGAACTGGCCAATAAAGGGACCATATTCCTAGACGAGATAGGATCGGTGGGTTTAGAAGTTCAGGTAAAGCTTTTGCGCATCTTACAGGAGAAAGAATTTGAACGGGTTGGAGGATACCAGACCATCAAAACGGATGTTCGCATTATAACCGCTACCAATAAAAATCTGGAACAGGCTGTTGAAGAAGACACTTTCAGGCATGATCTCTATTATCGCCTTAATGTGTTTCCGATTTACATGCCGCCCTTAAGAGAACGCAAGACCGATATTTTGCTCTTGGTCGATCACTTCCTGGAAAAATATGCCAGGGAGAATCATAAAACGATCCGGCGGTTTTCCACACCTGCAATAGATATGCTCATGGATTATCATTGGCCGGGAAACGTCAGGGAACTTGAAAACTGCATCGAACGGGCCGTGCTTTTGTGTGAAGAAGCGGTAATCCATAGCTACCATCTTCCCCCCACATTACAAACCGGTACGGAATCGGATACATTGCCGGTGTTATCCCTGGAAGATGCGGTGGCAAATCTCGAAAAAGAGATGATCATCGATGCACTTAAAAATACCCGAGGGAACATTACCCTAGCGGCCGAACTACTTAAAACCACGGTTCGCAAGTTTTCCTACAAGGCCAATAAATACAATATTGACTATCGCCATTATCGTTAATATACAATAACTTAGTACATGTATTCGTAAATACGGTGACGTATTTATAACTTGGTTTATTCATTTTATGTATGCAAAAGTTTAGCCTTCAGTTTACACGGGATAGTTGTCCTGTTAAAATACGTCATCAAATGAATTAGAGCACTTAGTAAGAAGTTACGTTTCCAAAATATCAACTTAATAACTCATGGTATCAGAGTCGAAGTCTTCAATACTTTTTCCCCGGTCAATAAATGTTTTTATATTGCTTTTGGCGGTTTCATAACCGGACATTACCATTTCAAATTTATTACTAATCGGATCATCATCTCCCAGTTGTTTTTTTATATCATTCAGTATTTTTTCTCCTTCTTTGAAATGCTTTTTTATCCTGGCAAGAAATACTTTCCGTTTTTCATGTTTTTCCCGCTCCTTGTTAATGATTGGCAATAGTCTTTGAATCGAGTGCTCAACCAGAGCATCTCTGGGAGCATTGAACAACTTAGAGATCTCCTCGAGGGAGGACAGAGACCTTCTACTAATCACGAACGTTTTTTGGGTGCGGTTTTGTCTCTTCAACTTTTTATTTTTAATTTCACGGGCGATCGATTCTAAACTTTGAATATCTTCAGCCAAATGGTCGAAGAGAGATTTTTGTTTGATACCCAATTGAGCAGCCACGATGCTGATGGCATCTATGCATCCTCCCGTCAGCCTGAAAGTAGCTCGCACGGATTGCTTCCCTTTTAAATCAGATGTCGATGTCAATGGTAAGGAAAATTCAATTGTTGATTTTTTTTTGCTGTCATTTTCCATAATATTCGCCTCCGTAATTTTGTCATTACTTTATTATACACAGTTTAATTAGTAATTCAAGGAAAATTTTATAAATTAATCTTGACAACATCGATTTCTATATTATTTTTTGGTAAAGATTTACTCATCAGCGCCTGGTGACTAAAAATTAATCAAGTCCGTATGTTGCAATTGTTAAAATTAGATAAGAAAGGAGGGCAATATCATGTTTTACAGAAGAATTTTCGATCTTCCGACATGGGGATTCAGGAGAACCTTTGGTGAATTGGATCGGTTACGAAACAGGATGGACGAGTTATATGGTGCCTTGTCCGGAGGAGCATTTCCAAAGCTTTCGGCCGGCGTGTTTCCGTTGACCAATATAACTGAAGACGGGGAAAACTTCTATGTTCGGGCCGAGTTGCCTGGAATTACGTCAAATGAACTGGATATTCAGGTCACAGCCAATGGAATTTCTATCTCGGGAGAAAGAAAAATACCAGAGGAAGGCAACAACGTTAAATATCACAGACGAGAACGAGAATCAGGAAAGTTTTCCAGATTAATCAACCTGTCTGGTGACGTTGATGTCGATAAGGTTGATGCCGCCCTGAAAAATGGCATCTTGACAGTGACAATACCCAAAGCCGAGGCCGCCAAGCCTCGACAGGTTACCGTAAAATAAATACCTTAAAAAATTACTATCAGGAAGGAGGGATCGCAATGACGGACAGTAAATCCAAAGAGATTCAGGTAAAGCCCAAACAAGAGGTAACCACAGCTTCTGAGCAAACGCGTCCGGGGCTGGTTTTCACACCCAGCGTGGATATATTCGAAACAGAGCATGAAATTACACTTTTGGCGGATTTACCCGGGGTAACAACGGACAGCCTTACCATTGACCTTCGGGAGAACACATTGACTCTGACGGGAGAGGTTGAACCTTTTGAGGGAGCTAACGAAGAAGATATTCTGATTGAATATGAAATAGGCAAGTACTACCGGCAATTTACTCTTTCCAGCGTAATTGATCAAAGTAAAATCGATGCCAATCTTGCCGATGGAGTGTTGAGGCTTTCATTGCCAAAAATTGAAGCGGCCACACCTCGTAGGATTGAAGTCAAAGCCGCATAAACGATAAATAAAGATTTTCAAGTGCCGGAGGTGATGCGAAACGTAATATAGAAAACCTCCGGCATTTGATTTTCTTATAGTTTTAAACCGCTTGATTTCTTTTCAAAATCTGCTATAGATTGCCTTGAATGAAATGTGTTGATACAAAAGCAAGCACTAGCGACTGAATCGATCCACACTCAAAAAGGAAAGCCCAATGAAAGCTTACAACGGCAATTCCGGGCATTTTCAGGAACCAAGCTCTAAGAAATCTTATCAGCCGGGACTGGATCCCGAAATGGACGCCTGGTTCACGGCATTCTTTATCGAAAACCATCTCGATCACTTCACCCATCCGGAGCAAGCCGCCGCTCCGGAGCAGGTTCAGTTCACGGTCTATACCGAAGATGATGAACGATACTATCCATGCTCAGACCGCATGTTTGAGGCGATTATGAGCAGAAAAGAATCTGATTTTATTCAAAGCAAATACCAAGAAGTTTTGGCGCGGATTCTAAAACTTATCGACGGGCAGATCAAAGATCAAAACGAAAAAGACTATTTGAACGCCCTTATCAAAATTAAGTATCAGCATGAAACCCGCGATGAAATTATGATACCTTCGCGATTAGAAAAGCGTCTGATACGGATATTTTTGAATCATACCCAGATTGAAGACCCCTACATTATTGAAAAAGGCATCCGAAATCGTCGAGTCAGCCGGATTTTAAACTCAGAAGGGTTTCAAAAGGCATTGAATTATTTCGACTGCACAGATTTAACGAACTCGCTATCGAGTGTAACGCAACTCAAAGCAGTGGTCGAAAATCTGGAATTAAGACGACTCTTTTCACTGGCGGTGGAAAACTCATTGTGGGAATCGGATGAATCCATAGGATTTACCGAAGAAGATTTTATGAAGCGGTTCGACCGTACGGTGACCGGTAACGGAATCGAGCCCCTGTTTCGATTTCTGGGCATTCAGACCAAAAATGATTATCCGCGCGAAATCGGCACCAAAAAAATCCTGTGGCTGCCTGATGAAGCCGGTGAAGTTGTCGTCGATTTGGCCATTATTAATTACCTAACCAAGCTGGGTCACAAAATCATCATCGCTTTCAAGGCTGGGCCTCTGTTTAGCAAGGTAGACTTCGAAGATGCGCAAGAAGACGAGGTGCTCCGCCGAGAGCTTGAAGGCGCTTTATTCCTTCAGAAAAAAAACATGAGCAAAAATGAACTGGTCAAAACACTCAGAAGCGACTATAACATCATTGTCATATCCGACGGAACCCGAGAAAACCTTAATTTATTGCTGTCATCCACAACTTTTGCCCGAATTTTTAAAGAGGTCGACGGGGTCATTTCCCGAGGCCACGACCAGAAACGTCGGTTTTTTGATACCCATTTTCAGTTCACCCAAGATATTTTTAACATATCCGCAGACAATCAGGGAGCGGTTTGTATCGCCTATAAACCCAAACACCCGGCCGTGATCAAATTCTCTCACAAGGATCTGGAAAATAAAGCCAAGAAAATCATTGACCGAATGGTGGATGCCAAAAAGCACGGCATGACAGTGGTCTTTTACAGTGGAATCATCGGTTCTATTCCCGGAAGAATCTCTATGGCCAAAAAAATCATGTCGGTTTTAATCGAGCATCTTAAACAGCAGGTTGCCATGACGTTCATTATTAATCCGTCGGAATATTTTGAGCCCGGCATGGATGCCGATGACTTGATGTACATGTGGGAAATTGTTCAGCGCAGTGGGCGCATTGATATCTGGCGATTTCAGACCTATGATGACATTGCTCAGGCCTTTCAGATCATGA